>CAZGIZ010000064.1:0-24878 GCA_964526655.1 uncultured Desulfobacteraceae bacterium
GTCTTTTCCGAAGAAAGGATGTCCGCGATCCTGTTTTTTTTCAAGACGAAACTCCATAAATTGAGATTGGATATTCGGTACTGTCTTTCTCCTAAACTGATCGGTTCCGGGTTCCGGGTTCAAAGGTTATAACCGATTGCTGCTACTCTTTTTTTTCTTCAAGTCTTGTAATGTTCACTGTAACCTATTGGGTGATCCGGCGTTGACGTTGCATTAATGGCCAGAACCTTTGGCTGCCGTTGTTTAGGTGTCTTCAACCGTGAACCTTGAACGTAGAACCGCTTAACTCAAGTTTCTCTTATCCGTTTCTTTTTTCGAATTCGGCCATGAATTCAACGAGTGCCTTCAGGGCATCAATGCCCGTGGCATTGTATATGGATGCGCGGCAGCCTCCCACGGACCGGTGACCTTTCAGCCCTCCCATTCCCTCTTTCAATGCCTCGTTAACAAACCTCTTTTCCAGATCCTCTTCCGGCAGTCTGAAGGTGACATTCATCAGCGAACGGCTGTCCTTATCCGCTGTACCGCGATAAAATCCTGACCCGTCAATGAAATCATAGAGGATTTTCGCCTTTTCTTTGTTTATCCGCTCCATCTCGCCCAATCCCCCTATGGTCTCTTCAAGCCATTTCAGAACGAGATTGATGGTGTAAATCGTAAAGCATGAAGGTGTATTGAACATGGAGTTCTTTTCTGCATGGGTAGTATATTTCAGCATCGTGGGAAGGTCTTCCGGCACCCTTTCGAGCATATCCTTGCGGATAATAACCATCGCTGTCCCCGAAGGACCAATGTTCTTCTGGGCTCCGGCGTAGATAAGCCCAAAGGGCCGGACATCCATGGGCCTGCTCAACATGTCTGATGACATGTCACTGATCAGGGGTACGCCCTTGCCGTCTGGAAACCGGGACCACTGGGTGCCCTTTATGGTATTGTTGGATGTGAAGTGAAGATAGGCTGCATCTCCGTCCACACTGAATCCCTCTGGTATATAACAGAAGTCCCTGTCCTCCGAAGAGGCTATCACCCTGCAATCCTTGCCCTGTATTTTCGCTTCCTTTATGGCCTTGGTGGACCAGGTTCCCGTGTTGATATAATCAACTGGTTTGCCCTTTATGGAAAGGTTCATGGGGACCATGCAGAACTGGAGGCTCGCGCCTCCCTGGAGGAAGAGCACGCGGAAGGAGTCATCCAGATTCAGGAGCCTTCCCGTCCTCTCCACGGCCTCGTTTATCACGTCATCGAACCACTTGGACCGGTGGCTTACCTCCATGATTGACATTCCGGAACCCTTGAAATCCAACAGCTCATCCCTTATCTCCTCAAGGACGGGGAGTGGCAATGCGGCAGGTCCGGCGTTAAAATTAAAGATCCTTTTTCCCATAATCAAATCTCCTTGTTAATAAATTTATCGTTATTTCAATTTATCTATCATCTCTTTCACGGCATTAAAGCCGACTTTGTCTTTTTCAAAGGGGGGCAGCCCTTCAAGATCCGCCTCAATAATACCACTCGCAAAGGGAATAAAGCCCAGGAATTCAAAATCAGGCATCTCTTTCAGGAAGAACTCCTTATCCTTTTCCGATCTGATCTTGTTGCCCACAAAGCTCAGATTTTTGAGTCCTATGTCGCCTGCGAGCTTCATGATGTGATGGGCGGTCTCGATACTCCTCCTGCCCGGCTCAACAACGACAACAAGCCTGTCCACGGCCATGGCCGTCCCCCGGCCCAGATGCTCGAGGCCTGCCTCCATGTCGAGTACGACCGCCTCGTCCCTCGCCAGTACGATATGCCTCACAAGGGCCTTCAACATCGTGCTTTCCGGGCAAATGCACCCTCCGCCGCCGGTCTTCACTCCTCCAAGGACCATCAGCTTGATGCCGTCTATTTTTATGGACAGCTTCTCCGGCAGGTCATCCACCTTGGGATTGAGCTTGAAAAAGGAACCCATGGTACCGACCTTGGCCTCTGTCCTCTCTTCGATTATCTCTTTCATATCCGAGATCGGTACAATCTCGGCGTCCTTTTTGACCCCAAGGGCCTGGGCAAGGTTGGCATCAGGGTCCGCGTCTATGGCCAGGACCTTTTTCCCCTGTTCCGCAAGGGCCTTTATTAAAAAAGAGGCGAAGGTGGTTTTGCCCACCCCTCCTTTACCGCTGACGGCTATCTTCATGATTCTTTCCTCTCTGATTAAATTCCTTCGATTATAGGATAATCCCTTCCATTTCAAGTGCAAAATTAGTGATGGAGGCATCCTCAGTTGATGGCGCCTTGATTCATATAATATAAGAGCTTTTTTGACAATCTCTTTATATAGATATGAGACATTAACGACATTTTGATAGGAATGTGACAAATTTTTGGGCAAATTGTCAGCTTTTAGACCATTATTAAAGTCAGGCTATGATATGTATTAATTCTAACTAATTGAAATATAAATAAAAAATTAATCTTAACTAATTTGGCACGTTATTTGCTATTATTTGTTTCAGATCTATAGATGCTTCTCGGGTGCGCGTGAATCTTTTCCATGGTGCCGCTCTAAAATTTATAAAATAGTAGAGAAGGTCAGCACTTGGGGAATAACGGCATTTTGGGATGCATTTTATAGATAATCCATTATCACAGCCTTCCATCTCTCCAAAGAGATTCCAAGATTCCCTATTAATAACCCCCCATAAGTTCATTTATCTTCTTGATATATAATCTGAAATCGGCTATAGAATTGCGGATGTCTAAATAAGATGTATGCATATAATGTAGTTTCGGGTGTCCGTTGCGTGATTTAAGAGAATTATTTCACAAATAAATCTGATTTATTGTTTAATGCAATAATTGAAACAGTTCCCATTTTAATTCCGACCACGGACAGAAGACAACAAACAACAGACACTACCCACAAATAAAGGAGGAGATAAAATGAAAAAAATCGGCATTATTGGAGCGGGCAACATGGGGGGCGGCATAGCCCAGAAGACGGCCCAGGAGGGGCTTTCAGTGGTACTGGTGGATATCAAACCCGAATTTGTAACCAGGGGATTAAACAATATCAGGACGACCCTGGAACAGGCTGTGGAGAGGAAGATCCTGAAGCCTGAAAAGGTGGAGGAGATCTTGGGCAGGATCCGCGGCACAACGGATTTATCCGAGGTCAAGGACTGCGACCTGATCATAGAGGCGGTCTTTGAGGATATGACAGTCAAAAAGGACCTGTTCAAGAGGCTCGATGAGGTGTGCGAGCCAAAGACCATCCTCGCAACAAACACCTCATCCTTTTCAGTGGATGAGCTGGCCACGGCCACAAAACGGCCGGACCGCTTCGTGGGCCTTCACTTCTTCTATCATCCCGCCAAGAACAGGCTCATGGAAATCATTCCGGGTGCCAAGACCTCCAAGGAGACCACGGCGGCCTGCAAGCAGTACTCGACACTCACGGGAAAGACTGACATCCTTGTAAACGATGCCCCTGGATTTGCAGTCAACAGGTTCTTTATCCCCTGGTATGTGGAGGCGATTCGTATTTTTGAGGAGGGTGTCGCCAACATACCCACCATCGACAAGGCGGCCATGGACGCCTTTGGAATCGGCATGGGGCCCTTCAAACTGATAAATGTCACAGGTGTACCCATAGCGCTCCATTCTTCGGCGACCCTGGGAGGAGCCGTAGGGCCTTTGTATGCGCCGCCGGCCAAGTTAAAGGAGCAGGCCGATTCCGGAAAGCTCTGGCCCCTTGAGGGTGAGGTCCAGGATGACAGGCTCCAGAAGGTCGCTGACAGGCTCAAGGCCATTGTGTTCTACGTGGCCTCCTCAATGCTTGAGGAAGGCGTCTCAGACGTGGCCGACATCGACCTGGGAGCCAAGGTCGGTCTGCGGTGGAGGATCGGGCCCTTTGAAATGATGAACAAGGTCGGCCTTGACAAGGCCTATGACCTCGTGGCCGAGCTTCTTAAGGCCTGGCCCTCTGTCAAGATGCCGGATACGCTGACCCAGCAGAAAAAAAAGGGCGCTCCCTGGGAGATTCGTTATGTCAGATACATAAAAGACGGGGATGTGGGCAGGGTGATTATTTCCCGACCGGACGCCATGAACGCCCTCAACGGAATCGTGGTCAGGCAGTTGGACGAGGCATTTGCCCAGGCGGAATCAGACCCCGGGACCAAGGCCATAATATTAGAGAGCACGGGTAAGGCCTTTGTGGCCGGAGCGGACATCAAGTTTTTTGTAGATTGCATCAAAGAGGACCGTCTGGACGATAATTACGCATTTACGGAATTCGGACAAAAGGTATTCAACCGAATCGATGACAGTAAAAAGCCGGTTATCGCAAAGATGGACGGGCTCGCCCTGGGCGGGGGCTTGGAGTTAGCCCTCTCGACAGACGTGATCGTGGCCACTCCCAAGGCCACCATGGGATTCCCGGAGACGGGGATCGGCATATATCCCGGCCTGGGCGGCACCCAGAGGACGAGTCGTTTCATAGGAAAGGAATTGGCCAAATATCTTATTTTTACAAGCAGGATTATTTCAGCGGAGGAGGCCCTCGCGATCGGTCTCGTGGACTATGTGTTCGCGCCCAATGAGATCGACGACAAGATTCTCTCACTCGTAAAGGAAGGGAAACTGGCCCCCAACAAGGGGAAAGACACGGACAAACTTCCCTCGGAATGGAAAAGGATAAAGGAATGGTTTAAAGATGAAAATATCGAAGACTGGCTGAGCTCGAAATATATTGGGGATAAAGATCCGCTCAAGTCCGATATTGCCAAGGTCATAGCGAGCAAGGCGCCCATTGCCCTGAATAAGGCAAACAGGATAATGGATGATGGGTATAATATGCCGCTCAAGGATGGACTAAAGCTGGAGCTGGCCATAAATAAAGAGATCTTTTCCACAAAGGACGCGTTGACAGGGCTTACCAACATAGGTAAGAATCCCAAGTTCGAGGGCAAATAGAAGTGGAGAATTAAAAAGCCGCGCCCCAGGGCGCGGCTTTTTCATCAATGTTTAAATCCAGTTCCTCAGACGGTTGGATATTACAAGCATCGGGAGTTAGAGTAATTAGGTTCTGCCTGGAAGTAAATGTTCCGGCAACGTTTTCTCTTCAAGGTGATATCTACATGTTTGGCAGCCTATGAACAAATATTTGGTATTTGCATAACGCAAAGCGGATTCCCAAGAATTTATTGGCGTAAATCCCAAATATTTGTTCATCGCAATGTCTGGTGGAACTTTCAAAAAGATATCACCTTGAAGAGAAAGCATTGCCTGCCCAGTTGCGGTATTCTACTCTGGGGTGAAAGCAAAGCCGGGCCACTTGGACCCGGATTTTTTTCGGAATAATGGATTTCCATGATAGATGATTCCAACATACATAAACTGACCCATGAAGGAAAGGCCGTAACCCTGATCGGGACGGCTCATGTCTCCGCAAAGAGCGCCGAACTGGTTGAGAGTGTCATCAAAGAAGAGAAGCCGGATACGGTCTGTGTCGAGCTCTGTCAATCCAGGTATCAGGCCATCGTGCAAAAAAACAGATGGCAGGATACGGACCTGATTAAGATAATAAAAGAGAAAAAGGCCTTTTTCCTGCTTGCCAATTTCATGCTGGCATCTTTGCAGAAAAAGATAGGCAAGAAACTGGGAATCAAACCCGGTGAGGAGATGATAAGGGCCATTGAATCCGCTAAAGAGTCCGGATCTCAGATCCACCTGGCGGACAGGGATATCAGGATCACACTCTCCAGGGTTTGGCGTTCCATGAGGCTGTGGGCAAAGTTGAAACTGATGACCCAGTTTCTGGCCTCCCTGGTGGGTATGGACGATATCAGCGAGGAGGATGTCGAGAAGATGAAGGAGAGGGATGTCCTGGAGACTCTCCTCTCGGAGATAGGAGAATCGCAACCCGATTTGAAGCGAATACTGATCGATGAAAGGGATCAGTATCTTGCTCACAGGATCAGGACCGCTCCAGGAGAGAGGATAGTCGCCGTAGTGGGGGCGGGGCATGTCCCTGGAATAATAGCAAACTGGGATAAACCGGTTGACCTGGACCATCTTGAGGAGACGCCTCCCAAGGGGAGGATATCCACTATCCTCAAGTGGTTTATTCCCGTCGCTATCCTGTGCCTGATTGCAGTGGGTTTTTACATGGCAGGGAGCGATGCCGGCGTCCATATGATAAAATTCTGGATCCTTGCGAACGCCCTGCTCGCGGGCCTGGGAGCAGCGATCGCGCTCGCACATCCGGTTACCATATTGGCCGCTGTTATTGCTTCGCCCTTGACTTCGCTGAATCCAATGATCGCGGCCGGTTGGGTTGCCGGTCTGGTCGAAATCTTTTTAGGGAGGCCGAAGGTAAGGGATTTTGAATCACTTACCGAAGACATCTCCTCTGTAAAGGGGTTCTGGAGAAATAAGATTACAAGGATATTGATGGTCGTGGTCTTTACGAATATAGGCAGTTCTTTAGGTGCGTTAATAGCAATTCCGCTGATGATAAAGGCCTTTGCTTAGACCGCGGGCTATTCAAAAGTCTCAGAACCTGAAATCTCTTTTAAAATGCGGCTGTATTCCTGAAGGGAGGGATGCCATACCTCGTTGACATGTTTCCAGAAAAGATGCTGGGCAATCACAAACCTGTTGTGTTGAGATCCTGCACTTCTCATTTTCCGATCCCAGGACTCCTGAAGGCTCCTGAGCCTGTTTCTCTGTTCCTCATCTGGTGCGCTGTTGATTACCTCATCGATCATCCTCTTTCGCTCACGTTCGAATGATAGCCGGTCTTCTTTAAAGAGCCTATGAAGCCTGGCGTGCTCCTCCAGCGCTGCCTCTCTTATCTCGCTTCTCTTTTCTCCACTCTCCGTATTTTCCACTGCCTCTTCTCCCTGGGAAGCGTCGGTTCTCAAGATTGCCAGAAGGTTTGAAATTTGTTAACATATTAAAAAACTTAAAAATTTTGAAACCCTATTTCTTGAATTTCTATACAATTTCTTGGGGTGAGTGTCAAGGATTTGTTTGAATGAAAAGGGACGATAGAAAAAAAGAGAGCTGCGTGAACAGGGATCTGGAATCAATCTTGCTATATCTGAATGAAAAAACCGGGATTGATTTTTCAGGATACAGGTCAGGGGTGATCAAGCAGAGGATAATGAAGAGGGTCAAAGAGACCGGACATGCGGACTGCCCCGAATACCTTGATTTTTTAAGGGGATCCGCTGGCGAACTCGGAGGGCTTGTCGATAGGCTTACCATTAACGTCAGCAGCTTCTTCCGGGAATCACTGACATTTGAATATATCGCGAAAAAGGTCCTGCCGACAATCGTTTCGCGCAAGGCCCTGCTTCATGAGGATTCCATCAGCGTCTGGTCCGCGGGATGCGCGAGGGGTGAAGAACCATATTCCATCGCCATTATGCTGGATGATTTTCTCAAAAGAGGAGACGCCGACCTGGTCCCAACCATATTTGCCACGGACATAGATGTTGAGTCGATAGATGGGGCCCTGGTTGCGACCTACGCATTTGAGAGCGTTAAAGATCTCAAATACGGGTTTTTAAAGGAATACTTTATCGAAGAGGGTGAAAAATTCGTTATCACCCCCGAGGTCAAGGGCCTGGTCAATTTTTCAGTCTATAATATTCTTGAAAGGAAGACCTTTGCGCCCCCCGAAAGCGTCTTTGGCGGATTTGACATGGTCTTCTGCAGGAACGTCCTGATCTATCTCCTTGAGGAATATCAAGAGATTGTCTTTGATAAAATATATCACGCACTCGCTGAAAACGGGTATCTCGTGCTGGGAGAAACGGAGAGACCGGCCGTGAAATATGAAACCCGTTTTAAGAGAAAAGATGCGTGTTGTCCCGTATTCCAGAAGAGATAGACCTGATAAAAGGGAGAAATCATGCAAGAAAAAACAGGTTTCAGCAGCGTCAGGACACGCCTTGTATTCTGGTTTCTGGTGGTTTCAATTTCGCCTCTTATTATCGTAAGCGCTTTCATACTTTACTGGGAGGTGCAATCTATCAGATCAGAGGTGTTTCGAAAGCTGATTGCCGTCCGGGACCTTAAGGCCAATGAGATCGACCACTGGATCGATGAAAGGCTCGGGGATATCAGGACCATCGCCGATTATCGGGTAATCAGGGAATTGGAAGACCTGACTCCCGGAGGGGAAGTCCGTCATGAAAGGCTTCAACAAATAAGGGAAATCCTGGAGCGATATATCAACAACAACCCCGCTTATAACGAACTTTTTATAATCAACACTCGTACGGGAAAGATCGAAATATCCTCAGACCGGTCCTCCGAAGGCCAGGACAGGTCAAAATACATCTATTTCACTGAGGCCATTCGGAGAAGGGATGTGTATATCCAGGATATTTACTATTCAAGGGCAATCGACAGACCCTCCATGGCCTTTTCCATTCCAATATTCGCGCTTAATCGGCCTGATTCCCTTATAGGGGTCCTTGTGGCGCGTATAGACCTGTTCCAATCCCTTTACATTTCACTCCTTGATCGCACCGGCATGGGGAATACGGGAGAGAGCCTGATCGTGAATAGGAATGCGGTCGCACTGAATGAATTGAGGTGGTATTCAAACGCGCCCCTGACTCTGAAGATAGAAGCGGAGCCTGCCCTGAGGGCCTCTCGAGGTGAAAGGGGGGTCACGGAGGCTCCCGATTACAGGGGTGAGAGGGTCCTGGCCGCATACACCCACATACCCAGGACCGGCTGGGGACTGGTCTCCAAGCAGGACCTGAAGGAGGTCTATGCGCCCATAAGTTCAATGGTAAGAAACATGCTGGTGATCCTGTTGATTGCGGCCCTGGGCGTCTATGCCCTCGCTTTTTCAGTGGCAAAGAAGATCGCAGGCCCGGTGATCAGGATGATAGATGTCTCTCGCAGAATAGCGGATGGGGAACTCTCGGCGAGAAATCAAATTGATGGGCAGGGAGAGTTCGGTTTCCTGGCAAGGTCATTCAACGATATGGCCGATTCAGTAATGTCCCGTATGGAGATTCAGAAGGGTGTCGGGGAAATAACAGATAGGATGGTGGCATCAGGAGAGATAAATGAGTTCTGCAGGGAGCTTTTGACCAAGATCATGGAGAAAACAGGATCCAATATGGGCGCCTTATACATGCTCGACAGGGAGGAAAAGAAATTCGAGCCATTTGCAGCCTATGGGGTCAGCCGCGAGCTCCTCGATCCCTTTGATGCCGGCATTTTTGAGGGCGAATTCGGAGCAGCCCTCAGGACGAAAAAGATTTCCCGAATCATGGATATCCCTGAAGGGACCGTATTCAAATTTAAGAGCTTCACGGGTACCATGCTGCCAAAGGAGATAATCACCATCCCGGTCCTGGTAAAGGAGAGGGTAATGGCCGTGATATCTCTGGCAAGCCTTGAAACCTTTTCTGATGAGGCTTTTGAGATACTTGAGAGATGCTGGATGGCGTTGAACACCGGTTTCTCGAACCTCCTCGCAAACGAGGAGACGCGCGAAATCGCCGGGGTCCTCGATCTCAAGAATAGGGAGCTTGAGGCCCTTGCCCAGGAACTCAGGCATCAGTCCGATGAGCTGCATGCGCAAAATCTGGAGCTGGAACGACAGAGGACCCAACTGGAAGACGCGAGTCGCGTGAAAAACGAGTTTTTTTCAAAAATGAGCCATGAATTGAGGACGCCCTTGAATTCCATTATGGCCCTCTCCAGGGTCCTCTTGACGCGTTCAAGGGAAATCTTTTCTGGAGAAGAGATGGGCTATCTTGAAATCATCGAACGCAACGGCAAACAGCTCCTGTCACTGATCAATGACATCCTCGACCTGTCAAAGCTGGAGGCCGGAGGGATAGAGATTCGTCCGAGGCCCTTTTCGATCAGATCAGCCATTGAAGTTGTCGTGGAAAACCTCTCTCCTGTGGCAGGGGAGAAGGGGATCCAGATAATCAGTGAAATCAGCCAGGAACTTCCGATAATGGAGAGTGACGAGGCCACGGTAAACCAGATCCTTCAGAATATCCTTGGAAATGCGGTGAAGTTTACTGAGCATGGAAATATCACTGTCACTGCAGACAGCGATGACCGGAGAGTCCGCGTCATTATCAAAGACTCGGGAATAGGAATAGCAAAAGAGGACCTGCCCCATATCTTTGATGAATTCAGGCAGGCCGGTAATCCTTCCTCGGGGCATGAGGGCACGGGTCTCGGATTGGCCATTGCGTACAGGGCCGCAAAGATGCTTGGAGGTGACATCGTTGTTGAAAGCATCCTGGGAAAAGGCTCGATCTTTACTGTAACTCTGCCAATTAACTTGTCGAAAGAAAAAATAAAACATTTATCAAAAACAGAAGACCATGTTCAATTTCAGAAGGGCCCCGAAGAGGAAAGGGACAAGAGGATTCTTCTGGTTGAGGATAACGAGATAGCTGTTCTCCAGATGAAGCGTCTCCTTGAAAAAGAGGGATATATTGTTGATGTGACGCGTAACGGCCGGGAAGCGCTGGATTATATAAAGGAAAGGATCCCGGACGGAGTCATACTGGATCTGATGATGCCGGAAGTTGACGGATTTGAGGTCCTGGAAAATATCAAGGGCGCACGGGAGACCGCGGCCATACCCGTTATTGTCCTGACGGCCATGGACCTGTCGGATAAGGAGCTCAAGAGGCTCAGATCCAATAACATTCAACAATTGATCCAGAAAGGAGACGTGGACAGGGAAGACCTCTTAAACAGGGTCAGGTCAATGCTCGGGGGCCGGCAAGCTCCAGGGAAGGAGATGGAGCTGTCCCGCGGATTGAGAAAGGGAGCGCGCCGGTCCGGGATGAAAAAGGAGCCGAATAATTCAGCGGGAGACGTGAAGAGGCCTGTTGTGCTCGTTATGGAGGATAATCCGGATAATCTGACAACCATCAGGGCGATTTTAAAGGATGATTATGAAATAATAGAGGCCGTTGACGGGGAGGAGGGGCTGGAATCGGCCATTACCAGGCTTCCTGACCTGATACTACTTGATATTTCCCTCCCTAAGATGGACGGATACGCAGTAGTTCGAAAGATCAGAGAGAATGACAGGGCTGGAACCATTCCGGTAATAGCCCTGACCGCCTATGCCATGATGGGCGACAGGGATAATATCATTAACGCCGGTTGTGATGACTATGTCTCCAAGCCGATTGATTCGGAAATACTCCTGGAAAAGATCAGAAAGTGGGTTTAGAGGATCCGGGATCGTGCCTGCTTTCCAAAGTGTCAAAAATCCTGCGCATGGGTCGGATCTCGGACTGTTTTTGGAAATATGATAAGTAACTCTTAAGTATAATTGTATAAATTAATACTTGCTTTCGGCACGAAACGTGCATTTTATCATCGTACGAGTATCCACGAAAGCCGTTTCATCCGGTTAATGAGTACTTTACGGGCATAAGAGCTCTGACTTTTATAATAAGCAGATATCCGGCCCATGGGGTTCTCTTTTCAGCGGCGAAGGTCTTAGAAGCAAGTTAATTGCATAAGGTGGACCCCGCCGCAGGCGGCATCTTCGACAGGCGGGCGGAATGTATTTGGGCGGACACCCACATCCTCCCGGACCGGCATGTATTTGAGGAAGCCCTCCGCCCGCCTCCTATGGCAGTATGCAATGGCACTGCCCATAAACCAGTTCGCCTGTCGATAAGAGAGCCCCATGGACCGGATTTAAAAAATGCCGTGAATTGATCCAATTCGTACTCATTAACCGGATGAACTCGAAAGCCTGAGACTGTTTCTTTGATAAAGGGCAGGAGAAGAAAATGACAAAGATATTGGCCATTGATGACAGGCAGGATAACCTGGCGACCCTCTCCATCCTTTTAAAAAATATCTTACCACATTGCGAGGTCCTGACCGCCTTATCGGGCGCGGAAGGGATCAGCAAGGCCGTGTCCCAACAACCCGATGTAACCTTGTTAGATATAAGGATGCCGGAAATGGACGGGTTTGAGGTATTGCAGACTCTCAAGTCGGATGAGAGGACTAAGAATATCCCTGTCATTCTGATTACGGCCCAGGTTACGGATTCCAGGGGCCGCGCAAAGGGCCTTGAATCCGGGGCCGATGCCTTTATCACAAAACCTGTGGATGAAACGGAACTGGCTGCCCAGATCAAGGCCATGCTCCGAATCAAGCTGGCAGAGGACAGATTGCGCAGGGAAAAGGATTACCTGGAAGACCTGGTAAAAGAAAGGACCATGGAACTGCGTGTGAACGAGGACAGGTACCGGGGAATATTTGAGACAACGGATAACGGAGTTGCCGTATATAAGGCAGTGGATGGCGGTGAAGATTTTGTGTTCGTGGACTTTAACAGGGCGGGGGAGAGGATAGAGAAGCTCAAGAGGGCAGACATCATCGGCAAAAGAGTCACCGAGGTATTTCCAGGGGTCAAGGATTTCGGGCTTTTTGACGTCTTTAAAAGGGTATGGGAGACGGGCAAGCCGGAAAATCATCCCGTGATGCTCTATAATGACAACAGGATAAGCGGATGGCGCGAAAATTTTATCTACAGGCTGCCTTCAGGGGAGATAATCGCCATATACAGCGATGAGACAGAGCGAAAACAGGCCGAGGAGGCGTTGAGGGAGAGCGAAAAGAGATTCCGCCAGCTGGCCGAGAACATACAGGAGGTCTTTTGGGTCGTCTCTCCTGACTGGAATCAGGTCCATTATATAAGTCCCGCCTATGAAAAGTTATGGGGCAGGTCGTCCCAAAGCCTTTACATGGAGCCTAAATCATGGGTTGAAGCGATTATTGACAAGGACAGGGAATCAGTTTTTGAATATCTCGAAGAGAAGATCCAGGGGAAGGATTTCTCCAGGATATTGTTTCCCGAATACAGGATACTCAGGCCCGATGGTTCAATAAGATGGATATCTGCCCACGGCTTCCCCATCTTCAATGAGCAGGGGAATGTGTACCGGATTGTCGGTATCGCAAAAGATATCACAGAGCAGAAACAATCGGAAAAGGCATTTCAGGCCATTCTTGAAAGCACGGTAGGCATTATCGGGCAGGATTTTTTTGATAAAATCATAAACGAATTGTGCGAGTGGCTTGATTGTGAGGTGGCCCTGATCGGAGAAATAACAGGGGCGTCAACCGTGACGTCCATCTCCATGCTCGTGGACGGGAAGCCCTTGAAGGGCTTTTCCTATGAACTAAAAGGGAGTCCCTGTCAGGGCGCCGCCAGCAAGGGTTTCTGCTTTTTCCCTGAGGGTGTGTGCGAGATGTTTCCAAGGAACAGGAATCTCGCGGACTTAGGCGCTGTGGGATATGTAGGTACGCCATTAATGGATCAAAAGGGTAAGGCGATCGGTGTCCTCAATGCCGTGTCACGCAAAAGGCTGGATCTGCCCGAGCGCGCGGAAGAGGTTATGAAAATACTCGCGGCAAGGGCTTCAGCGGAGATTGAGAGAAAAAAGATTGAGGAAGAGAAAAGGAGGGTCGAGGCGCAGCTACAGCAGGCCCAGAAGATGGAGGCCATCGGCACCCTGGCCGGAGGCATTGCCCATGACTTCAATAATATCCTTCAGTCCATCATCCTTAACACCGAGCTCGCCATATTCGATAATTCATCGGGGAAATCAATCGCATATCGGTTGGAAGAGGTCCTGAATTCCTCCAGAAGAGCGACCGATCTGGTAAAACAGATCCTGACTTTCAGCAGGCAGAGCGAGAGGGAGCTGAAGCCCTTGCAGATAAGCATCGTTGTTAAGGAGGCCCTCAAGATGCTTCGATCATCCCTGCCGACGACCATTGAGATCAAAAAGGACATCCACTCGAAATCTGACCTGGTAATGGCCGATCCGACACAGATCCATCAGGTTATCATGAATCTGTGCACAAACGCGGCCCATGCCATGAGGAATAATGGGGGGATCCTTCAGGTGGTACTTGAACCGGAGGATCTTGATTCGGAACAGGCGGCCAGATACCCCGGATTAGATCAAGGCCCCTATCTGAGGCTGAGTGTGAGCGACAACGGACATGGGATGGAGGAGATGGTCAAAAGGAGGATCTTTGATCCCTTTTTCACAACCAAGGAGCGCGGTGAAGGGACCGGCCTCGGGCTGGCCGTTGTTTACGGAATAATAAGAGAGCTGGGGGGATTCATTAACGTGGAGAGCGAGGTGAATAAGGGGACGAACTTTACTATATTCCTGCCCAGAATAGAGAGGAGGGTAAAGCAGAAAAGGGAAGATGCCGGGCCCCTGCCCAAGGGAAAGGAGCGGATACTTATTGTTGATGATGAAATAAGCCTCCTCACTTCATTGAAAAGCGCCCTTGAGAGACTCGGTTACAGTGTCACCACCATGGCCAGCGGCGTAGACGCCCTGGAGGCCTTTAGATCGAGGCCCGATCACTTTGATCTGGTTGTCACGGATCAGACAATGCCGAAGATGACGGGTTCGACGCTGGCGGAAGAGATCTTAAATATCAGGCCCCGTATGCCGGTAATTCTGTGTACGGGTTTCAGTGAATTAATTTCAGAGGAAGAGGCCAGGGCCCTTGGCATAAGAGAATTCGTCATGAAACCCATTGTAATGAAGGAGATAGCCGTGACCCTCAGAAAGGTCCTGGATAATAACACTGGCGGTTGTTAAAGGCCCCTCTTGAAAATCTCCTGGGCCCTTTTAAGGGACGCCAGATCATCGACTCCCATCACCTCATCCTCATTATCTGCAACGACGTACCCGACTTTCAGGCCGTCTTTGTGCATGAGCTCCACCAGATCCGTGATAAAAAACTCCTTCAGCTCCACCATCTTCCCATCCCGTTCCTTTAGGACATTATGAGGATGCCTTTCCAGGATATCCAGGTATCCGACAAGTTCTTCTTTCCGGGCCGCGTAAATGCCTGAATTGCATAATTCAAGCAGATCCTGTCTATCCCTTGGATACTTGCTCCAGTATTTCCATTCCACAATCCTCCTGACACGGCCTTCAGAGATATCAAGGAGACCATACTCCCTTTTATCCTTTGGCTTGAAGCCTAACAGAGTCATGTGATTTTGTCCCAGATTCTTCAACAGGCCCTTGAAGGTTTCAGGCCTTACAAAGGGCACATCACCCATGGCTATCAACAATAGATCACTCTTCAGGCCCGCAAGGAATTCTCTTGCGGCGATCAAGGCCCCTCCAGTCCCGTTAAGAAGGGGCTGTTCACAGTATGTAAGGTCAAGCGAATGCGTGGCTTCGATAACCTCTTCCTTGCGATAATTGACGACCAGGGCCTTTGGCCCCGGAGGGAGGTTATTGAGCACATGGAGGAGAATGGGGTGGGTCCCTTCGAGGGGAGAGGGGCCGGCGATCAGGGGCAGGAGGGTCTTATTCCCTTCAAAACCCTTTACACGGCTCCCTTTACCGGCCGCAAAGACAATGGAAGCTGGTCTGGGATCCTCTTTCAAGACATTTCTCCCTGGTACATTTCCCTATTCAGAGTTCCTTTATCTCATTATTTGTGATAATTATCAACATCAAGGCAAGACATTATTTCTTTCGACATGGATAACGAGCCATGCTCCTGGATCTTACACTTCAGCAATTTTGCGCCCTTGACTATAAAAGAAACATGGTGGTCACTTCGGGACCGGGCGCCGGCAAGACCCGGATCCTGAGCCACAGATTCTGCTTCATCCTGCTGACCGATGATTCGGTATCAGTCCCCCAGATCCTTACCCTGACCTTTACCGAGAAGGCCGCGGAGGAGATGAAGACCAGGATCTACGATATGCTTAACAGGCTGGACAAGGAGCATGGGTCTGGCACGGATGATCTGATCAAGAGGAGGATCAGAGAGGCCAAGGAAGGGTTTCATAAAAACAGGATATCCACGATCCATTCATTCTGCGCCGACCTCTTAAGGGAGCACCCTGTTGAGTCGGGAATTGATCCGGGCTTTACCATTATCAAAGGGGTGAGACGCAGGGAAATCATGGAACAGTCCGTGGAGGAGGGCCTGTCATCAGTCTGGCAGGAGGATAGAGAGGCGATAATGCCGCTCTTTCAATCCCTTGGGGGCCGTAGGGGACTTATGAAGGCCCTCTGCAATGTCATAGATCATCCCTTTACCTTTAAAAGAATCATTGAGACCAGGGAGGGCCTCTTCCGGAAAAAGGGATGGGTAGGCCAGGTATTCAAGGAATACTGCCGGCTCATCAGGGACAAAGCCCTTATCCCCTATCTAAATGGATTAAGGGCCCTGGAGGGCGGAAAGGGTCAATACGGGGAACTGATGGGCCTCCTGGAGACCTGGCATCGTAACACGGCTGAAAACCAGGAAAACTTCGGCGTACCGGAGCTATTCAAGGGGCTCAGGGCCCTGGCCCGTAACAGGAGCCCCTCAAGTCCCACCCTGACTGTCAAGGAAGGCATGAAGACCCTTTCCTACGTGGATATGGTGGAAGAGTATTATCCGGATATATTCCAGGCACATCCCCAGGACCCCCTGTTTGAAGATGAGCTCAATCTTTTTTTGAGGACCGCCGCAGTCTGTATGGCGAAGTTCAGATCGGCCAAGGAGGAGGTAAATGTCCTGGACTTCGCGGACCTTGAGGACCGGTCTCATGAGTTCCTTTCGACCCTTTGTGAGAGGGGCGATCAGGGCCAGCTTCGTCGTATTCAGAGGCGGTTCAAATACATAATGGTGGATGAATTTCAGGATACAAACCGGGTCCAGTGGGATATCATCCGTTTCCTGTGCTCACAAAGGGAGCCGGAAGCAGAGGGATACAGGCTTCAGCCCGGCAAATTGTTTGTGGTTGGCGATAAGAGGCAATCCATATATGGGTTCAGGGGGGGAGACGTTACGGTATTTGAATCCGTCACTGAAGATATAAAGGAATCGAATCCTGAAGCGCCTGCCCGGATGTTCTGGCAGGACGGGGCCATGTATGACCGACTCGTGAGGATATCCAGGGACTACCCTGAAATAGAAAAAAGGCATGCCCTGGGTTTTGAGTCCCTGTCCGAATCGGAAAAGACGGATATTCTCGGTGGATCCGTCTACCTCCCCCACAACTTCAGGACCGACTCCAGGCCCATTGACTTTTACAACAGGGTATTTGAACAGATATTCGGCAACAAGGGTGCAAAGGATCTCATGAGTTATGAGACGGCTCCCAGGATGATCGCGGTTCCCGATGGAGACAAAAACTCGGGAGACACGGGTTCGGTGACCTTTTATCTCAATAATGCCGGGTCAGAAGGGAAAGGACAGGCGGAGACGGAGGCTTCGGTCACAGCGGAAATCATAAGCGGCATCCTCGGAAAAAGGGGAAAGGGGACCTTTGAATACAATGCATTTCCCGATGTGAGGGAGATGATAGGGAATAATCAGCCTGCAATCGGCATCCTGCTATTTACCTTCAATCATATAAAGGCATACGAGAACATGTTGAGGGAGGCCGGGATCCCTTTCATGATACACAGGGGCAAGGGCTTTTATAGCTGTCAAGAGGTGATGGATATCCTCCAGGTTCTCAATTTCATCACGGATCAGGAACAGCTTATATCCCTTCTCGCCGCCCTCAGGAGCCCGCTTTTCGGCCTGGCCGATTCCGAGATCTTTGACCTCTATTATGGAGAAAAGGTCACACCCGATCTGATCCTGTCATCAGGGAACCCCTACGTAAGGGAGGTTGGGACCCAGATAAGGTCATGGCAATATCTATCAGATCGCCTGACCATAACTGAACTCATAAGGAAGATCATTATTGACAGGTCGCTGACGGCCATACACTCCCTTCATCAGAACGGGATACAGAGATTGGCCAATATTGAAAAGCTGATAGAGATCGCGAGGACATTCCAGTCAGATGAAAAGGGATCGTTGCAGGAATTCGTGAAATATTGCCTCAGGATGGCGGAAGAAGAGGAAGAGGAGGGTGAGGCCCTGCTCACAGGCCAGGAAAGTCCCGTCCGGATAATGACTATCCACGCCGCAAAAGGGCTGGAGTTTCCCATGGTCATTATACCGGACCTGGACCGGCGGATTCCTTCCGGGCCGGAAATCGGAAGGCCGATGCGATTATATTCCACGGCCGAAGCTGGGCCCGGAGACTGGAATGACAGGGAGGGAGAGATGCCGGTATGGAAAGTGGAGGTCCCTGAATTAGGCTATCTCAAGAAATACGGCCCGCTGGCATACCTCTTGACGAGGAGAAACAGGCTGGAGGATATGGCGGAGAACAGACGGGTCTTCTATGTGGGCTGCACAAGGGCTAAGAATCACCTCCTCCTGATCGGCAGCCCGAAAAAGGGCATGAAAGGAGACCGGAAGAGGTCGCTCACGCCGGAGGATTACAGGGAAAGGGCCTCCATAATGGACCTCCTTGATGATATATACGAATTCGATAGGACCTTTCCACCGGAAAAATCGAGAATTTATAAATCCGAAAAGGGCCTTCCATCTGTCCTGTGGTGTGAACCGGGTCCTGAAGAGGAAAAAGGGATATATTATTCAAAGATAAAGCTGGATCGCGGTGATTTCGGCAGCCTGGGCCAGGAGATAGAGAAATATGACCTGACCGGGCCGATACGGGCGCCCGCCTATTTACAGCTCAGCTTCAAATCAATCCGCGTGTTTAGGGAATGCCCGGTCAAGTTCTTTTACAATGTTGTCCTGGGCTACAAACCGGAAAGGCAGGGCATATGGGATCTTCCGACGGAAAACCTCTTCAATGAAGGGCCAGGTGAGAGGGAAGATGATGAGATGGGTGGCTCAAGGGATGCACTGTTTCTGGGGTCCCTGATTCATGGATATCTCGAGAGGCATCATTTCGGGGATCCCCTGGATGAGAGTCTCTTTGAAAAGATATTGGAGAGGTCGGCACACTCCTATAACCTTGAAAAGGGTATGGAGGTAAAACCCTCGATTTCCCTCAAAAAAAGGGCGATTGATCAACTGAAAAAAACCGTATATGACAGCCGCCTGATTGAATTGCTCAAGGGAGAGGCAAGATTGGCGGAGGTTCCCTTTCTCTTTACAGTTTCCCGGGGGATCGAGTTCAGGGGGGTTATTGACAGGCTTTTCAGGGAAAAGGACAGTGGCCTATGGGCCATTATCGACTGGAAAAGCAATGACCTGACGGAAAGGAATCCCGAGGATGTTGCAGAGGAAAATGATTATAATCTCCAGTTAGCATGTTATAAATGGGCGGTTGAGCGTATTTTGAACGAAAAAGTGGGGAGGCTCTACATATATTTTACTGACAGGGGGGCTCTAATGGAAAGCAGGTGGAAAGGCGATCCTGAGCAAGTCATCAAGGAAATGATAGGAAGGATAAGGGAATATGAAAGGGATATGTATCAGTGGATAAACGATCTGGATAAGATAAGGAAGAGGAACGGGGAATGCCGGTTTTGCGAGTACAGGTGGAATCTCTGCAGATGACCAATTCAGACACAACGATTGCCTCATAATCGAATATGTGTGCCAAAATATAAACGATAAGGAGTGTTCATCATGGTTATGAAGGGAAATACGAAAGAGAGGCCGCTGACCCACGGTACAGGGGCAGGAGCCCCAGAAGCCGTCAAAGAAACGGAGGGGTATACCTTCTGTGACGGCTGCAATGAGGGCCCCTTTTGCGGCATTAAATTTTACAAGAAGGGCGATGTTGTCAGCAGGATAGAACCCTGGCCCGGTTTTCCCGCTGGCCCCATCTGCTCCAAGGCCTATGCCACCCTCCAGCGGCTTTATCATCCGGGCCGGCTCAAATATCCCATGAAACGAACGAATCCAAAGGGATCATCCGACCCGGGCTACGTGAGGATTTCCTGGGACGAGGCCTATGAAATAATCACGGGACATCTTATCCGCATTAAAGGGGAGTACGGCCCACATGCAGTCTTCTTTTATGTGGGAGACCCTAAGGAGCCCCGCGCCGCTGTTCAAAGGCTGGCGGCGACTTACGGCTCGGTCAATTACGGTTGTGAAAGCTCCACGGCGTGCCGGCGGGCAGCCCAGCTGGCGGAGTTACTTACCTATGGATTCCCAACCATGGGGGATCTCCCCACGGAAGAGACAAAGGTGATGCTCATATGGGGTACGAATCCGGCCTATTCGGGGCAGCCCTTCATGTGCCACGGTCATCTTGCAGATGCCAAGGAGCGGGGGGTCAAATTTATTATTGTAGACCCCAGAATCAGTCCGACAGCCGGGACCTTGGCTGATATTCACCTTAGGCCAAGGCCGGCCACGACCGCGGCGCTTGCTGCGGGCATAATGCACGTCATTTTTAAAGAGGGCCTTGAGGATAAAGACTTTTGTGAAAAATGGATCCACGGCATTGACGAGCTGAAAGAATATGCAAGAGGCTTTCCGCCGGAAAGGGTGGAAAGGATAACCTGGGTGCCTGCTGAAAAGATAGTTGAAGCAGCCCGCCTCTATGCCGGCAATTCCCCGGGTGGCATGATGACCAGCGCCCAGGGTACGACCCATGATCTTAACGCCACAAACAACCATCGCTCCATATTGATGATTCCGGCCATATGCGGTTACGTGGATGTAAAGGGTGGCGTGACAAAACCAACCAGTCCTTTGGTGGAAATGGCAGGGCCATGGGCGGACGGCCCACCAAAATTCTGTATGCGGGATAGGATAATAGGCATGCGGGAACATAGGCTGGATCTTGATCTCTTTCCCGTGTGGGTGGAAAAACTTTTTGAGGTCCAGACCAATCACCTCGTAGAATGGGTGAGGGAGGGCAAAGTGAAGGCCCTGCTCTCCTGGGGGCTCAATACGATGATCTGGCCCCAGACACATGAATACCAAAAGGCCATTGAAAGCCTTGAATTCACAATGGCCGTGGATTACTTCTACCGTCCGTGGACCCACGATTATACGGATATTTTACTGCCGGCCGCCATGAACTATGAACGGCTGGCACCCTTCGCCTTTTTCAACAGGAGACTCTACGGCCGCACGCCCGTAAAGCCCCTTGGAGAGTGCAAGGAGGACTGGCAGATTGCCCTTGAGATAGGGACGGCCCTGGGATACTCTAATATCTTTTTTAACGGGAGTGTGGAAGCGGCCTGCAATGATATCCTGGGTTTATGGGGCCTCAATTATGATGATTTGAGAAAGAACCAGCAACAGGGAGTCGAGATCCCTGCCCCGATGCCTGATTCCTTTAAAAAGTACGAGACCGGTGGAATAAGGCCTGATAAAAAGAAGGGTTTTATGACGCCGTCGGGCAAAATCGAGGCATTATCCATAAGCCTGCAAAAGTACGGCTACCCGGCCTTGCCGGAATACAGGGAGCCAATGGAGACGACTTCGGAATATCCCCTGATTTTGATTTCAGGCACAAGGGTACCCTTTATCACTCACAGCAAATGGCGCGGCGATTCACCCTGGTTATTGGAACTTGAGAGTGAACCGCTGTTGTCCATCAACCCGGAAGATGCCGCAAAAAAAGGTGTTGGCGCGGGGGACATAGTAATCCTGAAAACACCCTATGGACAAATGCATGTGAAGGTGAAGCCAACAATTATGGTTCCATCCGGAGTTGTGGGAATAATGCATGGCTGGGCCCAGGCCAATGTGAATGAGTTAATCCCAAGGCAGTTTGATCCCATATCCGGTTTCCCTCCCTACAAGGAGGTCGTGTGTGAAGTGATCAAAAAATAAATGTAATAAAGGAGGAAAATAAACCATGGCAAGGTATGGGATAATCCTTGACTTGAATCGGTGCACGGGTTGCATGACCTGTGTTGTAGCCTGCAAAGAGGAAAATCTTACCAGACCGACTGTCTGGTGGAATAAGGTCTTTGAAGTGGAAGATGAATCATCCGGAAGTATCACATACCTCCGGTACGCATGCATGCATTGCGACAGCCCGCCTTGTGTTCAGGCCTGTCCGGAGAACGCGATTTACAAACGAGCCGATGGTATTGTCCTTGTTGACCATGAAAAATGCAAGGGGCACCATGAATGCATTGAGGCCTGCCCCTATGGTGTTATTCATATAAATCCGGATCAGGATTATTTCGAGGAGGGTGAACCGCCCTTTAAGAAAATCCCGGACTCCTTTAGGATACATCCGCCGGGAAAGGCTTCAATGTGTACCCTCTGCGTTCATCGAATTGAGCAGGGCAAAGAGCCGGCTTGCGTGGCGGCATGTCCATCAAAGGTAATGACCTTTGTGGACCTGGATAATCCTGACAAATCCGTCAGGACAAAACTTTCCATGTCTGAACCATTACTCGCTTCCGAAGCAACAAATCCTAAGGTTACCTACATTATCCCGAAAGGAATCTCGAAGAAGATCGAAGAAAGGGTTATTACAAATCCAACGATGTCGATGAGTTGATAGGTCCTCCGGAATGTCACGGTTTTATATGGAATATTTTTTCTGTTTATATACTTTTTCTATTGACCGGACATTATCAACCTGATAAATTTCTTTGATAATCAAGCCATCGGGTCATCCTAATGAGTCTTGGACCACGTTCATGGAGCGGGTTGCTACCCCTTAATTACGCCTAAGGGCCTAAGGCGGGCAACCTTTGTGGCCAAATCAGTTTCATGAACCACTTCAACCACTTGAGAAACATCTTTATAGGCTTCGGGCATCTCTTCTTTCAGGGTTCGTTTGCCCCGGGATAACACATATATTCCTTTGTCCTCGAGCTCCCGGTATATGGATCTTCCCTTTGCCATCTTAATGGCCTTGCTTCGGCTCAAAACACGACCCGCGCCGTGACAACTGGAGCCGAAACTATGTTCCATCGCTCCCCGGGCGCCTGCAAGCACATAGGAATAGGTGCCCATGTCTCCAGGAATAAGGACCGGTTGTCCTGTCTCGCGATAGATCTGGGGCAAAATCGGGTGCCCAGGCGGGAGAGAGCGTGTGGCTCCCTTTCGGTGAACGCACAGGATTGACTCCTGCCCGTTTACGACGTGAAGCTCTTTTTTGGCTATATTGTGACAGACGTCATAAAGGAGCCTCATGCCAAGGCTGGCAGGGGCCAGGCCCAGGGTATTGAGAAAGGTTTCCCTTGTGTGATGCATGAGTACCTGACGATTTGCCCAGGCATAATTAGCTGCGCAGGCCATGGCGGAGAGATACCTGCGCCCCAGGTCAGAATTCAGGGGGGCGCAGGTCAGTTGCCTGTCAGGCAAATGGAAATCGCTTGGTTGATTCTGTTTGCCCATCTCTTTCAAGAAGTCGTCACATATCTGGTGGCCAAAACCACGGGAACCCGAGTGGATAAATACGGTTATTTGTCCTTCATGCAGGTTAAACCGGTTGGCTGTAACGGCGTCGTAAACATGGTCAACCACCTGGATTTCAAGAAAGTGATTTCCTGATCCCAGTGTGCCCAGCTGGTCAATGCCCCGCTTCAGGGCCCGGTCACTCACGACCGAGGGGTCAGCGCCGGCCAGGGTACCATGATCTTCGGTCCTCTCTAAGTCTTCGGGCTGGCCAAAACCATTTTTAACGGCCCAGGAAGCCCCTTCAAGGGCGACCCTGGCCTCATCCCTTGATGAAATATGGACGGCTCCCTTTGATCCAACGCCAGCCGGGATATTTTTAAAGAGCGATACTATCAGCTCCTTGATATAGGGACGTATTTCGTCGGCCTTTAAAGAGGTTGTCATGAGACGGCATCCGCAATTGATATCATAACCGACGCCACCCGGTGAAACGATGCCCTCTTCCATGTCAAAAGCGGCCACGCCACCTATGGGGAACCCGTAACCCCAGTGTATATCGGGCATTGCAAGGGAGTAACCAACGATACCGGGCAATGTGGCGACATTGGCCACCTGTACCAGGCTCTGGTCGTGTTGAACCTCCCTGATCAATCTGCGGTTTGAGAAGATGAGGCCCGGGACCCTCATATCCCCTGTTTTGGGAATGAGCCAGCGGTTTTTGTCAATTTCCTTGATTTTGATATCCATGTCTTAACCTTCAAAGGTCAAATATGATACTGGCTTCCCAAAGGCCTTTTTTCTCAATGACTTCGATCCGGTGATATGTGACGGCCTTTATCTCCCTGATTATTTTATGGATCCTCGGATCATAGGGGGATGTCCAGAGGGTGGCCTCGAGGCCAGTAGGTGACAGCGAATCTATTTTAATAGCGGTGGCAATGACTTTTTCACCCTCAAAGAGGTAAAGGATCTCGGCTAACCACCGGACCATGAGATCCGGGAGGTCATTGCCTGCCACTTTAAGCTTTAATGGGGCGGGTTTCCCACTTGATCTGACCTTGACCATGAGGTGCAAAAGGGCTTTTCCGCCGTTCTCGAAGAGATCAATCAGGTCTTTTCCCTTTACCCTGATTCCAAGGTCGGCCGTATGGTCCATGAGCTCATAAACTGGAGTTCTCTCAATCATGTAACTATGGTTTTTCGATTAAGGTTATAAACAGGCCCTTGCGGGAAAATAAATGACTTTTATGCCATATAATTTTAATTCCATGGGCAAGAATTGTCAAAATATGGTTCCAATGAAAATCGCGACCCGCCGGACCGGGATATTTACCCGGGTCCGGCAACTCAATTAAGTTAATTCAGGAGGAAGTTATCTGATGGAATGTGTCTTTTGCAACAGGGACATACAGATCGAGGCAAAGATAAGCAGGCAGGATACCTGCCCCTATTGTAATCGGGATCTCCGTTGCTGCAAGCAATGCCAGTTTTATGATCCAGGTGCATACAATGAATGCAGAGAGGTGGCGGCCGAACGCATAATCGACAAGGAAAGGGCCAATTTCTGCGACTTTTTCACCCCAAGGGGCTCATCAAAAAAGGCTGGCGGGGCCTATAACAGGACCCGCGAGGCCAAGGAGGCCCTCGAGGCCCTCTTTAAGAAATAAGCCGGA
>CAZGIZ010000065.1:0-21663 GCA_964526655.1 uncultured Desulfobacteraceae bacterium
GCAGGAATCCAGTGAATTCAAGGGCTTCTGGACTCCGGCTTCCGCCGGAGTGACGACATCTTTAGAGTTTTGTAAGAGGCTTACCGGAAAAGGGTTTCGGGTAAAAAAGATATTTTAAATATACTCAAACGAGAATATCATGTAATATATTTCATATTTGATCAAGTTAATGATAATTCCTGAGCAACCAAGCATAGGATTTATTTTTACACTGATATAGACTAAGGAGTAAAAAAATGAAAGTCGTCGCCTTCAATGGCAGCGCCCGGAAAGACGGTAACACGGCCATACTCATAAAACATGTCCTGAATGAGCTTGAAAAGGAAGACATTGAAACGGAGCTTGTGCAATTAGCCGGGAAAAAGATCCACGGCTGCGCGGCCTGCTACAGGTGCATGGAGAACAAGGACCGGCAATGCTCAATAAAGGATGACTTTCTGAACGATTGCATCCAAAAGATGCTGGAATCGGACGGTATTATCCTTGGCTCTCCCACATATTTTACTGACGTGAGCGCCGAGATGAAGGCCCTGATTGATCGGACCGGCCTTGTTTCAAAGGCAAACGATAATATGTTCAGACGCAAGATAGGCGCTGCCGTGGTGGCCGTCAGGAGGGCCGGGAGCATACACGCCTTTGATACCATCAATCATTTCTTCCTGATCACCCAGATGATTGTTCCAGGCTCCCGCTACTGGAACATGGGATTCGGCCTTGAAAAGGGCGATGTTGAAAAGGATGAGGAGGGCCTGCTTACCATGAAGCTCCTGGGCGAGAACATGGCATGGCTTTTAAAGCAGATAAAAGGCTGACAGTATATGGGGAGCATTAGTAATTGTTTATTGATATCAAAACAGAGGAGGCAGTCATGAAAATACCCAGCTATATCACAGTTGAAGAGGTCAGAAGGGTCTGCAAGGAACTCAAGATCAGCGACTGGACCAGGAAGAAGGAGCCGAAGGTTTCCCTGAAGGAGGCCAAAACCATCTTGGCCGAGCTGAACATCAAGGGCATGGACATCGACCCAAATGAGTTCTGTGCTGGTCTGGAGGTTGAACTGGAACACGGGATACAGTTCAAAGACGCAAATGTAACCAACAACCATCCGCTGCTTACGGGTCTTATCGTGGTGGCCCATTTCAAGGAATCCCTGGATTATTACAGGCTACTTGAAGTAGCGGAACTGGAAGGGGACCTGCTCAAGGCCGTGGCGCGTGGCCAGGCAAAAAAGATCAAGGAATACTACACGAGGCTTGCGAATGCGAGGATCGCCCTGAGAAAGGCGGAACTCGCCAGGCTTTCATAGGGATAGTCAGAGAAAAAACCAAAAGAAAGAATGGCTGGAGATATTCTCCAGCCATTCTTTACGCGTATTTCTCCCAAAAGACAATTTCATCAAAATCTTTTCTCGGTCTGATCTTGGGGTCTTCACCCGGATACCCCAAGGGAATAAAGTCGTGCACAAAAAGGTTGTCCGGCAGGTTCATGACCTTGTGGGCGTCTTTGGGTGATATCGCCCCCACCCAGCACGTAGCCAGGCCCTGATTGACGGCCTCCAGGGTCATGTAGGCTATCGCGATCATGATCTGTTCACCGGCCTTGATAGTCATGGCCTGCTCCCCAAGGCGGTAGGGAGCGAAATTGTCGCTTCCCAGGACCATGTTATCAAGGACTTCGTCGGGCCAGTCCATCACGCCATAATCAATAAGCTGCTTCAAAGACTCCCTGTGCATCTTGCGAGAGAACGCCTCGGATAGGCCGCAACATACAATTACGACCGGAGCGGCCTTTATCTGAGGCTGTCCGGAGGCGCCGATGTTGGCCAGTTCTTCTATCTTGGCCCTGTCCTGAACCACGATGAAACGCCATGGTTGAGTGTTTCCCCAGGAAGGAGCCCTCCTTCCGGCCTCCAGGACCTTTTCAATCTTCTCTTTCTCAACCGGCACGGGTTTCCAGCTTCTAATGCTTCTCCTCTTTAATATAGCTTCGGTTACATCCATTTTATTCCCTCCTCTTTATAAATGATCTAATCTTTAAGCCAAAGATTTTTTACTGTCAATATCAAAGGATATGGAGCGTGTTACTTCCACCAGTGGGAAAAAGAACTATATTGACTCCATCAAAAAATTAGTGCTACCTTTGAAAAACAGAAAAGGATACCCACATGCCCTTTGTTCCAATTTTTGATCCAACTAAAAGAGTTTCGGAAGCCTCATTTTGGTTTGTCTTCCTTGAGCAAAAACTCTTGATTAAAAGCAGGGATAACAACTACTCCGTCCCAGAATATCGTGATCTGAAAGAGGTCGGCCTTGTCCCTGTCAGGCCCCAATATCTCGGTTCTCTGGATGGCCGGCCCTGCTTTGGGGCGGAATTTTCCGGTTCCCAGGAGGTCCAGGACCCATTCATTTTTATAGGTTTGAGAGAGATCTTCAACCAGTTCGAAGAGGATATGATTCTGGTGGCAGGTCTGGCAAACCAGTTAGTGCAATGGAACCTGAATCACCTCTTTTGCGGAAGATGCGGGAATCCAACCTCTGATAAAGATGATGAACGCGCCAAAATCTGTCATCGATGCGGTTCCATTTACTATCCAAGGCTTTCCCCTGCGATCATCGTGGCAGTGCTTAGGGACAACCTGATTCTCCTCGCCCATTCAAAACGTTTCCCTGCCAAGTTTTACAGTACACTGGCCGGATTCGTCGAACCGGGCGAAACCCTTGAAGAATGCGTCAGAAGGGAAGTCCGCGAGGAGGTAGGCATCGCCCTTAAGGACATAAGATACTTCGGAAGTCAGCCGTGGCCCTTTCCTGATTCCCTCATGATCGGGTTCACGGCCGAATACGCCGGGGGAGAAATACACATCGATAACTCCGAAATCGCTGATGCGGGCTGGTTTTCACCGGAAAATTTCCCTCCCATTCCTCCAAAAATCAGCATCGCCAGACAATTAATTGACTGGTATACAGAGGAATGGTACAAGTCATAAAATCGCTTCGCGATTTTATGCAACGCAGCTCCGCTGCTCTAAAAAGCAAACACTGAGCTATCAAGCTATAAAAATCGGACGGCGGGTAATGAAACATGTTCTGACCATACTTCACGGAATTCAAAGATAATGTCTATTTCCCAATACCCCGTTCTTTTCTGGTTCTGCGCCGTTCCCGCCGTAATGCTCTTCGGTCTGTCCAAGGCAGGTTTTGGCTCAGGCATAGGTATTCTTGCCACCCCTCTTCTTACATTGGCCATCCCCGTAACACAGGCCGTAGGACTCCTCTTGCCGCTCTTGATAATCACTGACATCTTTGCCCTGATACACTACCGAACCCATTTCGACAGGCGAAGCATCATGATTCTCCTGCCTTCCGCCTGTCTCGGTATCGGAGCAGGCTTTTTGCTGTTTGACCGTTTCAGCGGCAGCCAGCGCGCCGTCCAATTTTTTATTGGGATCATAGCCCTCCTTTTTGTCCTTTTTGAAATCTCCAGGTCGCTGATCATGGGGGCCATGCAGAAACGGCGGCCAACTATTGTTGAAGGTCTAATATTTGGCTCGACATGCGGATTTACATCCACACTGGCTCACGCCGGCGGACCGCCGGCGGTCATGTATCTGCTGCCTCAAAAATTGGACAAGTCCCTGTTTGTCGGCACAACGGTAATCTTTTTCGCAGCCGTTAACCTGTTGAAACTGCCGCCCTACTATTTCCTCGGACTGCTTAATGCCGTGGACGTGAAGACTGTCGTTGTGCTGGCCCCACTTACCTATGCCGGGGTACGCTTGGGAATATTCCTGAACAGGCGTTTTTCTGATCTTTGGTTCAACCGGGTGGTCTACGCCATCCTTCTGATAACCGGCCTTCAGCTTGTTCTGGGCAAAAACCTGCTCTCCATTTTCTTCTGATTCGTATTCTCACATTCTATTCTTGAATTTTCCCTCAACCAAGCGGGCTCGGCAGCCAGAGGACTATCTGGTGCCAGGCGCCATGCACACTGTACCAATTTGTTTTAAAAAAAAATATTTTTAGATATATTTCCTCCTTTCCTTTACCAAAAACAGGTTTTACTGCGTCGCAGCCCTTAAAAGGAGGATAAAGCCCCTTAACAGGACTCAATCCCCACTCGTCTAATAAGTCCTTTCCATAATCGATCCGTCTCCGCCTGAACGGCCTCAATCTGTTGAGGCTTCAGATGCCTGAACCGCCCCTGGATCATGAGATATTTTTCAACGGGAAGGTTTCGCGATTGATAGTTGAGTTTGTAGTGGATACCGTCCAGGATTTCATAGAGGGGAAAGATGTTCGTTTCCACTGCCGCGGCTGCCGCCACCGGGCTCATGTCCTCTCCCATTTTCCAGCCCGTCGGACATGGCGATAAAATGTGAATGAACCTGGTCCCCTGAATCTCCCTTGCGCGTTTGACCTTGTTCATAAGGTCCTCGGGAAACCCGATGCTCGCCGTTGCCGCATAGGGGATGCGGTGGGCGGCCATGATCTCCATGATCTGCTTCTTCCGCCTGGTGTTGCCCGCGGGCGAGGTCCCTGTCCAGGCGAATTGCGGGGTGGCCGAGCTCACCTGGATCCCCGTATTCATGTAGGCCTCATTGTCCATGCAGACGTAGATGAAATCCTCGTTTCTGTCCGCCGCGCCTGAAAGGGATTGCAGTCCTATATCAAAGGTCCCGCCGTCACCGGCAAAGGCCAGCACAGGTATATCCCCCTTCCCCTGGATCTTCAGGGCCCTGGAGATGCCGGCGGCCGTCGGGGCCGCGATCTCAAAGGCAGAATGAAAAACGGGCAGTCCGAAGGCAGCGTTCGGAAAGGGTCCGGAGATGACAGCCACGCACGAGGGCACAACCACCACAACGGCTCGATTGCCAAGGGCCTTAAGCACCATGCGGACGCCGATTGCATGGCCGCAGCCTGGGCAGGCCAGGTGACCGGACCGCATCACTTCATCAGGTTGAGTCTTTTCCGCTAACATCACTCCTCCATCATCCAGACAGGCCCGTCAAGGACCTCTTTTCTTTCAAGGCAGTCCATAACAATACGCTCCAGGAGTTCGACATCCACATCAACGCCTCCAAGCCCCGCTAAATACCCTTGAATCCGCTTTTTTACCGGGCTGTGGACAAGGGCCGCCTTCAACTCAGAGCAAAAGATTCCTTCCCTTCCAATGGATATATTCCGGTCTATCACCGCGATCCTGGGCGCCTTGTCAAGGACATCCCGCAGGGCCTGAACCGGAAAAGGTCGAAAGAGTCTTATCTTTACAAGTCCGATCTTCAGTCCCTTCTCCCTCAGCCTTGCCACGGCTATCCTCGCAGTTGAGGTGATGGAGGCGGTGGTAACCAGGACAAGGTCCGCGTCTTCAGTGTTCACAGAGTCAATAATGCCGTAACCCCTTCCGAAGACAGCGGCAAACTCCCTATCAATCCCTTCAATGACCTCCAGGCTAAGTTCCATGGCCTCCTGGCTCAGGCGCTTGAACTCCATGAACTGTTTCTGGTTTACGGTGGGCATCACGTAGCCCGGGTTATCCAGATCAAACCGCCTGGGGAGATCCACTTTAGGCACAAAACTATCAACAAGGGCCTGATCGGGTACATCCACGGGTTCCATGAAATGAGAGATGTAATGGGCCTCCAGGATGACCATGCAGGGCAGCAGGACCTTCTCGGCCAGGCGAAAGGCCTGAATAACCGAGTCCAGGGCCTCCTGGCCGTCTTCACAATATATCTGAATCCATCCCGTATCGCGCTGCGAAAGGCTGTCCGTCTGGTCGCTCCAGAAGGCCCAGGGAGCCGCCAGTGTCCTGTTTACATTGGCCATCACGACAGACGTGCGACATCCTGCGGCGAAGTGGAGCATCTCATGCATCAACGCCAGCCCCTGGGAAGAGGTTGCCGTGAAGGTCCGAATTCCCGTAAGGGAGGCTGACAGGCATGCTGCCATGGCGGAATGCTCCGACTCTGTTCGCATCATCTCCCCACCCAGTTCATCCTTTGCCTCCCATTCCGAAAGCCTTTCATAGATTGGGGTCTGGGGTGTAATCGGATAGGCAGCCACCAGTTGTGTCCTGCAGAGGCGCACGGCCTCGGCCACCGCGTCGTTTCCTGATAAAAATCTTTTCATGTTCCCTCACTCATTGACATTACCCCGCGCGGGCAGACCCTGTCGCACACGGCGCATCCCTTGCAATGCTCCTCGTCAACTCCGTAGGCTACACTCTCTCCTTCAGGCCGGGTTATGCTTATCTCAGGGCAGTAAATAAAACAGCGATCGCACTGGGTGCAGGTACCGCAGAAAAAACACCTCTTTGCCGCGGCTACGGCCCCATCCGCATCGAATGAGAGGTTGATCTCCTTGAATTCGGTCCTGCGGGATTCAGGGGTAAGCCTGGGTGGTTCGACCGGTGGGCGAAGATCCAGAAATAGGGGCTCAAGATCTTCAAACATTACAACAGACCCCGGATCCCAGTTAGCGCGCCCACGGAACAGGGCATTAATCGAAAAGGAGGGCCCCTTACCGAGGCGCACCTTTGTCATGACCTCATCGAGATCTCTTCCATGGCCGCGCATGTGGATGGCCAGGGCAGCCAGCTTGCCGGCAGCGATGGCCACGGCCACGGACCCGCCGGCCGTCACCAGGTCTCCCCCTGCGTAAATACCCGGGACCCGTGCCTCCATTGTCAGGGGATCCACGGTAAGGGGAGTTCCTGTCCCCTCAAAAAGACCGCTTCCTTCTAAGAATAAGAAGTCGGGCGACTGGCCTATGGCGACTATCACATTTTGGGCGTCAATGGAAAAGGACCTGGAATCGTCATAGGAGGGGTTGAATCTTCCCGTTCCATCAAAAGTAGACACACACCTGATAAATTCAACCCCTGACACATGTCCATACTTTTCGACGATCCTACTTGGCCCCCACCCGTGGTGAAAAAGGATTCCCTCTTCCCTTGCGTCATCCCGGTCCCCCTTATGGGCGGGCATCTCATCCTCCCTCTCAAGGCTTATGAGGTCCACCTGATCCGCTCCAAGTCTTGAGGCGGTCATCGCTGCATCAATAGCGACATTTCCTCCGCCTATCACGACGATCCTTCCGGATAGATCGGACAGGCTGCCCATTCTTACATCCCTCAGAAATTCGATACCCCTTGTAACTCCCTTCAATCCGGCCCCCGGGATATCCAGGTTCATGGCTTTAGGGGCGCCCGTGGCTATGAACAGGGCCTCATAGTCTTTCTTGAGTTCTTCGATCGCTCGGGCATCAATTCTCGTACTGGTCCTCCATTCAATCCCCAGTGACAGGATGCGCTCCAGGTCCCTCTCCAGGACCTCCACAGGCAGCCGGTACAAAGGTATCCCCCGTCTTAACAGACCACCCAAGTCCTCTTCGGACTCCAGAAGTGTCACTGGATGGCCCATGCGGGCAAGGTGATAGGCCGCAGATAGTCCGGCCGGACCTGACCCCACAATCGCCACCCTTTGATCTTTTCCATCATTGGTTAACACCTGGGGTTTCGCCTTTCCCATCTCGGAGGAGGCGCGTTCAAGCGCCCTGATTGACACCTCGCCGTCCCATTTTCCCCGATTGCAATTAGTCTGGCAGGGATGGTAACAGACCCTCCCGCATATTCCCGGCAGGGGATTTTCCTCAAGGAATGCTGACAGGGCCCCGTCAAAATCTCCTTGGGAGGCCATGATTAGGGCCTGAGTGATGTTGTTCCCGGCAGGACAGGCAACACGGCACGGAGAGGCCTTTTCCCTGTGCACGGGCCGCCGGCTTGCCCATGAGCCTGTCTGAAAGGCCTCTGTTGTGGAACGTGAGATGGGGATAATCTTTTCCGGGTCAATGCATGGCAAGGTCGTCATGTCAGTCCTCCCCGTTTAATATGGTCAGCCCGTCGTATCCCTGGCTGGCCGCCTCAAGATTGGCTTCCCTCTTCGCAGGAACCATCTCTTCAATGGCTGAAAGGATATGCTCCAGGGAAAGATTATCGCTGAGACGGCAATAGGCCCCTAAGATCGTGGTGTTGATCACCCGGCCGAGACCAAGACCCTGGGCGATTGCAGGCGCGTTCACGAGGCCGACCCTAAACCCTTTCAAGGCCTCAGTGTCCGGATTCACCCGGTCCGTACTGATAAGGATCCTGCGTCCCTTGCTTCTCAGCCCCTCTATCTCTTTAATGTCCATAAGACCAATATCAAAGAAAAGCAGCTCGTCCGGCTCTTTAATATCGCATTTAAGGAGTATCTTTTCCCTGTCCACCCTCAGAAAACTCACAACCGGCGCACCCCGGCGTTCCCCGCCGAACAGGGAATAGCATTGTGGATAGAGGCCTGCCTTGAAAAAACCCAAGCCCAGCATCTGGGATGCCATTACCACCCCCTGTCCGCCCCGGCCGTAAAATTTGATCTCATTCATTTATCGACCCTCACCCGCTGTTTATGCGTCTTTTGATGGATCCAAAGGCGTATTTCAGGATATCATTCTTGGATGTCTCCAGGTGCATCTTTATGGCCTCTTCCACTCCTTCCGGATCCTTTTCCTTGATACACTGGAAGATCTGTCGGTGTCCACTGATGGCCTGAAGGACGTTCTCTTCCAGAAAAATGCTTTCTATTCGATACCTGAGCATGTGCCGGCGAAGGAGCTGACACAGCTCCTGCAACCGTTCGCTGCCGCTTGCGCGGGCAAGGATCTCATGGAATTCGGCGTCCAGGTCCACGAATGATTTGGGATTCCCCCTTTTTACCTCCCCCTCCGAGTTAAAAAGGTTCTCCTCCAGGGCCTGGAGCTCCTTAGCGGTAATACGCTCCATGGCCCACTGTGCCGCAAGTGTCTCGTTAACACGCCTGATCTCGCAAATCTCTTCCACTTCATCCTGGCGAAGGGCTTTTACCCTGTAACCCACCCTGGGAATCGCCTCCAGAAGCCCCTCCCTTTCCAGCATGTGTAAGGCCTCCCTTACGGGAGTCCTTGAGGTCTTTATCTGGCCTGCCAGGCGGGTCTCTATCATCCTCTCCCCAGGCGCGATCCTGCCGTTTAGGATATCATTCCTTATGGCCTTGTAGACCTTTTCCCGGATCGAGATCGGACTGCTGATTACAACTTTTAATCTATTCTTCAATTTCTCTCCTGAGATTATCGATCATCTGAATTGATATCTTGTTTAATAACAGCATGTTATAGAAATATGCATTGCATACTGTACCCCAATATTATTGAAGCCTGGATACCCGTGTCAATAAAAAAAAGGTATCCCTAAAAATGCAAATAGATTATTTGACCTTGAAAGGATAACACCCGCCATACCCACTTTCCGGAGGGGGGAAATAAAGATATAGGATCTGCGGAAACAACCCTTCCTAAAACTCTCACAGGGCTCTCTTGAACATTGCCATTGAATTGCGAATATCCAAATCTTCATTCAAAATGGCGTCCTGTTTTGGTTAAATTGCTCATCTGGCCGATTCTCAATTTGTATGCGAGGACGCGATCTTACCTTGACAATTCATATGTTCAGATGTTATTAAACAGTGCGTTCCCGATTCCAAGAGCCATAAATAGTATCTTTTTATACAGAGTTTTCTAATACGGACAAGAAAGGCTTATCCAGAGCTATGAGCAGGCGTCTTTTTATGCACATCATATTAGGGGCTCTCGTTCTTTTCATCCTTTACCTGACCAGCCTTTACAGTTATCTCCTCTTTCACAGCTTAGCCGAAATATTCAGCATCTTTGTGGCCTTCGGCATCTTCATGGTGGCCTGGAACTCGCGTGAATACATGCAAAACAACTACCTCCTCTTCCTGGGGGTAGCCTATCTTTTCATCGGGATCATAGATCTGGCTCATGTGCTGGCCTATAAAGGGATGGAGGTTTTTCCTACGGGGGGAACTAACCTGCCCACCCAGCTCTGGATCTCTGCAAGATATATGGAAGCCGTTTCCCTGTTCCTGGCCCCCCTGTTTATTGGGAAAAAAGTGAGGGTGCACCTGATACCTATCAGTTACGCCGTTGTCACATCCGCCCTCCTGGCCTCCATCTTCCGCTGGAAAAATTTTCCGGCGTGTTTTATTGAGGGTACCGGATTAACGTCCTTTAAGATAGTCAGCGAGTTCATCATCTCTTTGATCCTCGCATCATCAATCCTTTTGCTGTTTCGGAAGCGCGGCCATTTCGACCGCACTGTCTTTTATCTCCTGACGGCCTCTATCATTCTCACCATCTGCTCGGAATTATCCTTTACATCCTATGCCCATGCCTACGGCCTATTTAACATGATCGGTCACCTCTTCAAGATCATCTCTTTTTACCTCATCTACATGGCCTTTATCAATACGGGCTTGAGGAAGCCTTACAGTCTCCTTTTCAGGGATCTGAAACTGAGTCAGGAATCACTCCAGAAGGCCAATGACATGCTCGAAGCGCGGGTCAGGGAGAGGACGGCGGAACTGGCGGAGGTCAATGAAAAATTAAAGGTGGAGATATCCGAACATCAGCAGGTCATGGATAACTTGCGCGAATCCGAAGCCAAATACAGCACCCTGATAGAATCATCTCTTACCGGAGTTTACATCGTTCAGGAGGGAAAAATATCCTTTGCCAATGACATCTTCGCGTCCATATATGGATATCCCAAGGACGATATACTTGGTATGGAATACTGGGAGCTGGTGCATCCTGAGGACAGAGACAGGGTCAAGGCAATATATGAAAACAGGATCAGCGGCAAGGAGACACCCTCTGAATACGATTCAAGGGGTCTGACAAGGGATGGAAAAATAATATGGATTTCAAGGAGAAACCGTCTTATCTCCTATAGGGGTAGCCCCGCGATACTTGGTAACGTCATAGACATAACCGAAAAAAAACAGATGGAGGAGGCCCTTGTTCAATCAGAAAGGGATCTGCGCTTTCTCTCTTCCCAGCTTCTCTCCGCCGAAGAAAAGGAGCGAAAGAGGATAGCGAGGGAGATACATGACGGAATCAGCCAGTTATTGAGCACTATAAAATTCAACATTGAGAACGGCCTGCTTCTTCTCGAGGGAAAGGCGTCTGAGCCCTCCTTAAAGCCCTTGATGGACGCGATATCACTTACAAAAGAGACCATGGAAGAGGTCAGAAGGATTGTCATGGACTTGAGGCCATCGACACTGGACGATCTGGGGATTCTCCCGACCCTGTCCTGGTACTGCCGGGAATTTCAGAATATCTATTCCGGAATCAGCATTGAACAGGATATCAGTCTTAAAGAATCGGATGTGCCTGAAGAGTTGAAGACCGTAATTTTCAGGGTCTTTCAGGAAGCCCTTAATAATATAGCAAGGCACAGCGGAGCCAATAATATTCGCCTTCTCCTGGACAGGGAAGACGATAAGATCAGGATGGCGGTGATGGATAATGGCTCAGGCTTCAATGTCAAAGATGCCCTATCAAGTCAGGACTCAGGGAGGGGTTTTGGTCTTACCGGTATGAGGGAAAGGACCGAACTTTCGGGAGGGGTCTTCTCTATCGAATCAGCCGAAGGCACTGGGACGAGGATTAATGCAGTCTGGCCGGCATAGGACCCCGTAAAGATATCCTATCACCATAACCTGTCACGGTTATCTCTCTATAAGACCTTTTTCTATGGCAACGGCCGTCAGACCGGCCACGTTATGGAGGTCGAGTTTCTTCATCAGGTTGGTCCGGTGCTTATCCACGGTCTTTGTGCTGATGCAGAGATAATCAGCGATTTCCCTGTTTTTAAACCCTTCCGCTATGAGCTTTATAATCTCTCTTTCTCTCTTTGTAAGTGTGTTCCATGTTGACTCGGTCTGCCTGATGCTTTTTCCATCCCGATAACTCTCTATGACCCTCCTGGAGACATCCGGGCTGAGGTAGCCTTTTCCCTTCAGGACACTAAGAATTGCCGTCTCCAGTTCCCTATGGGTGGAATCCTTCAGGACATACCCGTCAGCGCCGGCTTGCAGGGCCTGATGGATATACTCATCCGTCTTGTGAACGGTTAATGCCAGGATCTTTGTATCCGGAAACCGTCTCTTTATCTCTTTAATCGCTTCAAGGCCATTCATCCTCGGCATTGAAAGGTCCATCAAAATAAGATCCGGCTTCTGATTTTCAACGCATCTTATTGCGTTGAGACCATCTTCAGCCTCAGCCACAACATCCAAATCCCGGTTAGAGGAGAGGAGCGACCGCAGTCCTTCCCTAAGGATAGTGTGGTCCTCGGCGATTACAATACGATAAGGTCTGTTCATGTCTTTCTCCCCTGTGGCGCCTTAAAATTCACCTTATATCTTCCGCCCCATACCTGCATTAAAATAAGGTCTTTCTCTTTGAAATATGAGGTTTTAACCTTATTTATCATACTTGCAAACACTGGTAAAGTTCAATTGTAAATTTATGTGGTGGGGAAAAATGTGGCGATTGACAGGGATTCAGTATCTTTGCCTCTTAGGGCAGAAATGATCAGGACGCTGATCATAAGCAATGATTTTACATTTTTGGCGACATTCGCCAGGCTCCTTAACACACGTTTCCCTTTTATTATTATTGAGGCTGCGAAAGATCGAGAAGAAGCGATAAGAAAAATCAGGAATTTTAGGCCCGGGATAATTTTTATAGATATTTCATTGACCGGAGAATGCGGTTTCGATCTCACAGAACGAATAAAGGGTCTCTTTCTGGGGGTCATTATCATTATTCTAATGGATTACGATATACCCGAATATTATGAAGCGGCTCGAAAGAGTGGAGCGGATTACTCTTTTGCCAAGCAGTCGGTGAACGTGATTGAGATACTGGAACTGATGGAATCCATTATCGAATCGAGAAACGGGACTTAACTTAAGCATCCTTGTTCTATGATTCAATAAATAGGGTATTTAATGGTAGAAAATACATGGTTCACCTTATTTACATATAATATGCGTTCGATTAATTTATTGTCACATAAAGCTTAATATCATTTTTTGTTCAATAAACCTTAAAAGGGAAAGGAGGTGAGGAAAGCTCGGTTTTTGGGAATTAGGGAACAATCTGTAACAAACAATATCAATCTTTAAGGAGGATAAAATAATGAAAAAGATTTCGATTCTTGTATTGGCTCTTGCTGTTTTGATTCTGGCCCCTGTTTTGGCATCCGCCGGAATGGTTGAAGGATCTATCCAGGGATTTACCTGCGTCACACAGGGTAAGACATGCCCTGTTGGTAAAGAAGATCCCATGGCAGCCGCTGAAAGGGTGTTCGTGGTCCTTACCAAGGGTGGTGATTACTACTTTGTCCCCAATGTGGATCGCGCAGTGCTTGCAAGACACATCAATGAACAGGTGAAAGTAACCGGTGAAGTCAGCGCGAAGTATCCTTCGATCACTGCTGACAAGATTGAAGTGTACGAAAAAGGCGCCTGGAAAACCACATGGGACGGTAACGAAGCAAAGAGATTCTATGACGAGCTGTACGGCGGCAGATAAGGCCGAGAGCTAAGATATGAAAACTTAAACCCACGGTTTTATACCGTGGGTTTTTATTTAACAAGGGGGGGCCATGCTTCCATATAAAAAAATAGATTCCCGTATCTTAAAGATAGCCTCAGTAATACTATTTGTGTTTTTGCTAAATTCGTTTCCGGCCATGGATGTTAAGGCTCAAGGGCCTGCGCCGGATTTCACACTCCCCGATCTCTCCGGAAATATGGTTTCCCTCAAGGACTTCAGGGGCAATGTGGTTTTTCTGGATTTCTGGGCGACCTGGTGTCTGCCCTGCAGGAAATCATTGCCGAAATTGGTCGAGCTCGACAGGCAATACAGGGATAAGGGCCTCATCATATTAGGGCTCTCAGTCGATGACCCGGATCATTACGATGCAAAATACATCTCGGATTTCGCGGATAGTTACAAGGTGAAATACCGGATCCTGCGGGCTGATAAGAATGTAATCGAGGCATATCTCGGCACTGAAAATGTGACCGTGCCCTCCCTTATCATAATTGACCGGGATGGCATGATAGTCGAAAAGCACGAGGGATTTGATCTTAAAAGCGTCGAAAAAGTCCTGACAAAGCTGCTTGAAAACAGGTAACGGGCGCTTCCAGCCGCCTATTGATTGCAATCCGGGAAAGGAGCGGGAGGGAACGAGGGGAGATATCACTGGCCTTTATCCTTAAGAGCCTTTTTCCAGAATTCTTCATAGTTATCCCATTCTTTACTGAACTTGTTTTCGTAATATGATCCGAATCTTTTTAACCATCGACGCCACGGGTGTTTTCCCTCGTTTTTCGCCTCCAGCATGTCCATCAAATATGTATGGATATTGGACATTCTTTCTTTTGGAACAAAGAAGGCGGCTCCTTCCTTATAGGCCTTAATAGTGTTTTCCACGCTCAGGCCGTGGGCCGTCAACATGACGGCCGGGATATTTCTGCTGTTAGCTACCTCCAATAACTTATAGCCGTCAACTCCCATTATATCCAATATGGTCATATCAAAGGGCCGAGTTTCGAGCATTTCCTTTGCATCATGAAAATTGGTTGCCCTTGAAATTTCACACATGTCCAGCAGCTCTTCCAGAGTCTCCAGTATATCAGGCTCATCGTCCACTATCAGGACCTTTTTCCCCTCTAACAAATCCCTTTCTTTCATTACTTCTCAATCTCCTTTTCCCTTCGCCCAAAGGCCAAGAAAATAATATCAACAGGACCCTTGCCCATAAAAGGGGTATGGATTGCGGCCTATTTCGCGGCCCGTGGATCATCCAGGGAATGACATCAATGTCCTGCGGATGACCTTTCCAGCATCTTTTTCATCCTGTCCAAAAAGACAGACTTATCCACAAATGATTCGATACGCAGGTCTCTCTCCTCAACTCCCTTATTATTTAAAAACAAGACTGCCGGCACCCCGACTAATCCGTAGCGCCGCATGAATGCATCCTGAAAGGCAGGCTCCTTTGTCAAATCCAGGCGGATTGTTAAAAACATCCTGCTCAGCTTGACAACGTCCGGGTCATGGAACACCTTCTTGTCCAGTTCCTTACAGGGCAGGCAAAAGTCCGCATAGACGTCAAGGATTACAGGTCTCAGGTCAGGTGTTGCATAATGGATTATCGTTGGATATTTTACCCAGTTGATCCCTTCCCTTTTTTCAAAACCGGAAGCAAGGTATATTATCCCCAATGAGATAATGACAATTCCTATAATCCTTTTTATTAAAGTAAATCTTTTTAACCCTCTCCCCGTCTTGTCAAGCCAGCCGAGGTGGGCTCCGCCTGCGATGGCAACCGCCGCGTACAAGACATGCTCAATAGAAGGGTTAGGCAGAAGGGGGCAGAGGAAATAGGCGGCCATGCCGATCAATACCCAGCCCATTAATTTCCTTATCCATACCATCCATTCACCTGACATCGGAAGCCGATCCATGGCCCCTGAAAAGACAGCCAGCACGCACAGGGGAAGGCCCATACCTATGCTGAGAGTAAAGAAATAGAGGAATCCTAAAAAAGGGTCTCCCATGTGCCCGACATATGTGAAAAGCCCGAGAATAAAGGGCCCCACGCAGGGAGCCGCTACAATACCAAGGGTAAGGCCCATAAAAAAAGTGCCGAAATAACCCCTGTAGCTCATTGAGGCGATCTTTGTTAAGCCCGACGGCACGCGGATCTCCCAAAGTCCGAAAAAGCTTAGCGCAAGGGCTGTCATTATACATGCGATAAAAATAAGGACCACCGGGTTCTGTAAAGCCGCCCCCAGCATACCGCCCGAAAGGGCGGATGAGACACCTAAGGCCGAGTTGGTAACGGCCAGGCCTGACAAATATAGTATCCCGTGGAGCACAGTGCGTCTGAACACCTTTTCACCCATTCCACCGAAATAGGACACGGTGATCGGAATAAGGGGATATATGCAGGGCGTCAGATTCAACGCAAGCCCCCCCGCAAAGATAACCAGCAGTGTCAACCAGAAACCTTTCCCCATCCGGCTGCCGTGAAAGTCATCAACCGCAAGGTGCCTCTTAACTTTTAAATTATGATATATATCCTGATTCAGGGACTTCACGGCCGTGCCTTTGGGAACAACCCATATGGTCATGTCTATTGGAACGTCCTCAGGCGGCTGGCATACCTTTTCGGAACACGCCTGATAGGATAAGACACCTTTGAGGTCATGTTCGCCCGGCGCCGCATCCGCATTCACCCTCAGTGTCCCTTGAACCAGGATTTCATCTGAATAGACCTCCACGGGCCGGGAGGTGTAATCAAATTCCTTCTCTTCCGGTTCGGGAAAGCGGATCTCTTCCAGTCGCAGTTCCTCCCTGTCACTATAAAAGGTGAGGGCCGTGGGAATGAGCCCGTCTCCCTCATTTTTTGTGCCGTGTATGTACCAGGGCCTCGAGATATTCAGGCGGAAAAGAATGGGATAGGAATCTCCCGCCTGGTACCTGTCCTGGGGGTGGATAACCTCAACGCTCACTGTCGAGGCCCATAATCGGGATGAGAAGGGGAGACTGATTGCTGCGATTAAACAGAATATGTATATGAATTTTTTCATCTAAAATTCAACCACATTGAAAAGAAATTTATGGCTCTCTTTCTGGGTAGTGACCTCAATTGTCAGATTCTCAGCTCCCATTGGGAGATCTATCATGACAATTCCTTCGAGCCTATCTTTCGATGGAATAGAATAATCTTTAAGCAGCTTATCCCTGAGCTGCTGCATCTTATCTTTTATAAAGGGACCAAGTATCTTCTCCTGATCCTTGCTCAAACCCAGTGCCTCTTTAGAGTATTCTTTTCGGGCGTCCTCGATGATTTTATCCGGTTTGAGCAGGTTCATCTCTCTTTCGCCTGAATATGCCTTTACGTTTGCAAGCATGAAAACCAACGGATCTTCCGTGGGATTGGAGATCACGATGGTAAACTGGATGGATTTTCCTGGTTCAATGAGGATGGTTTCAGGTGAAATGGCGACGCCATAGGTCTTTTTGGAAAAAATAACCGGCATTCCGTGCGCCCGCTTGACGTCCTGATCCGCACCGGGGGCCTCCTGGAGTAATCTTGCTCCTGACGCCCCGATAGCCATGCCCCAAACAAAAAAGGAAATTATGATGCATATTCCGACCGATATAAGTTTCCGCACATTAGCCCCCTTTTGTCCTTAAAGAATACCACCAGGGTATTAATATCTGTTTTATGGCTGACACTTAATAGATATCCATGAGAAAGGCAATCTATACCCCCTTAAAAAGACCTGATGTAATAATATTTGCACGATTCCTTTCTTTTTCAACCTTGATTCTATTTAATATTATCATTATATTGTTAAATATCTGATCACTGTCAAGCTTTTCTCTTTTAATAGGGGCTTTGCAATTAACCTGTTTTCAAAGTATTAAAATACGCTTCACTCCGATTTTCACTTCATACACGATACACTGAATATCAAAGGGGGGATTATGTCTATCATCAATAGGCGAATACAGCTCGTTTTTTATCTTTGCTTCCTTATTATCCCTGGCCTAAGTCTTTTGAATCAGGGCAAAGCCTTGGGTGAAGTCCCTGAAAATCTGCCAGGTCCCGGCGACGTCATCCCCGCCTTCTCCGTTCCCGTCCCCAAAAACCCTGACTACAGATCCTATCTCAAATTAGACGGTGAAAAAACATTCGTCCCCGGTGAGATAAAGGCGAAGTTGATACTAATTGAGGTATTCAATGTCTACTGCGCTTCCTGCAACATTATGGCCCCCTACATGGATAAGCTCTACGCGAAAGTCGAAAAGGACCCGGAACTGAAAGACACGGTCAAGATGATTGGAATCGGGGCAGGAAACGATGTATATGATATCGCCAATTATGAGGATACGTACCGGTTTCCCATCATACCTGATGATGATTATGCTTTCCATAATCTGGTGGGTCAGCCGGCAACACCGTTTCTTATGTTTACAAAACCCTACGGGCAGGGACGTCTCTTCGTGGTGGATTCCCATCTCGGGAGGATTGAGGATTCTGATATTCTCTTTTCCCTCGTGCGTAAGGCATTTGATGCGGATATAGAAAAGATAAAAGCCGATACAAAAAAGGATGGTTTTATAGGGAAAGAGCCGGAACTTGTCATTCCCGTATCCGATAAAGAACTTATGGAAAAGGTGAGGCAGAGCCTCTCCGTTCAGGAGGGAGAGGAACTCAAGGACCTGGTCAGGATTCCATTGGCCAATCTGGGCACTGTCTATGCGGGGACTATTGGAAAGTCCGACAAACACGTATTTGCCCGGGTGGTTTCCAGAAAGATCCCGTGCGGTGATTGCCATGACGTCTTTTACGTTTACAGCTTCGATGACCAGGGGAAATTCCTCCAATTCGTTCCTCTTTCCATTTCCAAGCTGGGCAATGAGCAATGGGATAAAGAGGATATCGCCAAGATTCAGAATCACTTCTCAGGGAAATCCCTTCTGAAGGAAATTCCTTTTAATCCTGAAGTTGACGCTGTTTCATCTGCCACCATCAGCTCGCGACTGATATACGATAGCCTGGACCAGACAGCGCAGGTATATTATAGACTGATGGAGCTGGGATATATCCCCAAAAAGGATTAAACCCTGATCAATTATGATCGCGCCTCTTGTGGCCGTATTTCTCCAGGGTTTTTCCAATATCTCCTTCGGTAAAGGGTTTCTGAAGGATGCCGTTGATTCCGGCCTCATAGGCGGCCTTATTGTCCCTGGCCTCGTCCTGGGTAGTGACCATGACTATGGGAAGATCTTCCTTTCCGTGCCATTTTCTCACACCCCTTGTGAATTCGATGCCGGTAATGTCAGGCATGTTTAAATCCGTAAGTATAATGTCAGGTTTCTCCTCCTGGATTCTCTCCAGGGCCTTTGCGGGAAATTCAAAGAGTTCAGAATCACACTCCAGATTATGGAGAATGGTCCTGTATATATTTAGGATCATCTTTGAGTCATCCACGGCAAAGACCTTCAACTTCAGTCTGCCCTCCGTGATTTTTTCGGGCGCGACCTGTTTTGCAAGATCATGATGCCCGGCCCTGGCCAGGATCCTCGCGAATTCCGCTCGAATATCAGGGTGTGCCCTGCCGGAAAGGTATTTGATGGCAGGGACATTGAAGAAATCATCTTCCATAAGGTCCATAAAAATATTCTCGCACTGGGCATTTATGATTGTAACCACAATCTTGAGGGCCCTGGCGTCCCCTGAACTGATTAGATTTCGAATGCCGCCGGCCAATACGGGATTGTAGTTTCTATCTATGGCCTTTACCGCGGCATCCCGGACATTGTCCACGGGATCTTCCAGCCCGGCGGCCAGGGCAAAGGCGCCCTTATCGAGGGGCAGCCTCCCAAGGGCCTCATAGGCCGCGAAACGGACATTCGGATCCTTGGGCTCATTGAACAGGAGCTTCCGGATTGCCGGAATGGCCGCACTGTCGCCGAGGTCACCAAGCACGTTCAGGGAATGGATGACAAGATCAGGATCATCCCGAAGGAGATTCTTTATAAGGATCCGTACGCTCATTACTCCAATTTCACTCAGCTTCTTCTTGGCGGCTGCGCGTAGGTGTGCAAACTGGGATTTCAGGATTTCATTGAGTTTTTCAAGTGCCTCCGGGATCTGAATTTTGGCTATAGTATCGAGGATCATGAGATCCAGATCCGGGTCTCCGCCCAATATATCCGCAAGTTTTTCCACCGCCTCCGGTGTACCCAATTGGCCCAGTGCGCGTATGGAGGATATGACTAATGCCCTGTCCTGTGAATGGATGAATTCGCTTACCGCGGCTACCGCGGAGGGATCACCGATCATTCCGAGAGAGACAATCACCGACTCAATGACCTTCGAGTCCTTTTCCTTAGGCAGGATATCGAGCAGGATGGGCACCGCCTCATTGATTCTGATCTCTCCCGAAGTCTCGGCCAAAAACGCCCTGCTTAATGGATCCGCTGCCTGTGAAAGCAAATCCAGGAGGACCTCAGGGCTGTCCAGGACCTTGGAATACATGGCCTCCTTGAGTTGAGGAAAGGTTCCGGCCACATCAGGGCTGTTGGCGATAAAGCCCGCCAAAAGTGGAATGGAGAAACTATCTTCCGTCCTGCTCACTTCAAAAAGTGCCTGCTTCTGAGCAGATCTACTCACTTTTCCGAGAGATGAAAGGACCAGCCTGGCCTTCAGCATATCCTTTACCTTTATATCGAAACGGATCTCTTCTAATAAATCCTTTTCATTGATTTGGCTCATCAAAAATTCCCTGCCGGTTTAATCATTTATTGTTCAGAAATCTTCTGTGCGGCCTCCAGGACCTCCGACATTATCCCGTTCAGATCCTCTTCCTGCAGACCCAAAAATTCCAGGGCTGAATCCTCTATCTGATACAGTGTGCCGTCTATTCCAAGTCCGAGTCCCGTCATCATGGCTATGGCGTCGGCCACATGTACGATATAGGCCAGCTTGCTCCCCTGTGATCCTGATGGATGATGATGATACCTTATGGCGACAATCAAGGGTTTGGGGATATTCCAGACTTTACAGACCTCGGAAGCCGCCTCCGCATGGTCAAGCTCCAGTATCTCCTTTTCGGCATCGAGAAAGGTATGTTGACCCTCCGCCATGTAATCCTCAAAGAGATCCCATCGCTCTGCTACGTACCTGTCAAGGATAAGCTTGCCCGAATCATGTATAAGGCCTGATGTGAAGGCGTCGTTTGCCAGTTCCGGCTCATTCCTCTTGGCGATAGACCTTGACCCAAAGGCGACTGCAATGGAGTGTTTCCACAGCTCTCCCGCATCAAGCCCGTAGCCGTCCAATCTCTTACTCAAAAGGCTTGACGCACCGCCCATTGTGATGAGTTCCCCGATTGTCTTATGCCCGAGGACAACAGATGCACGCTGTATGGAAGAGACCTTGCCGCTTTGACCGTAATAGGGAGAGTTTGCCAGCCTGAGAATCTTGGCCGCTATGGCCTGGTCTGTCTTCAATAGATCAGCAAGCTGTTTGAAATCCGAATTGGGGTCATCCATAATCTCCCGCGCCCTCAGTACAGTCTGGGGCATGGGGGGCAGGTCCATCACATTTCGCAGGATCTTCCTTTTAAGCGCCTCGCCCGTAAGGCGGTCTTGCTGCCTTTTTTCATTCCGGGAGTCATCACCGTGGGCTGAGGCCTTGACCGATCTGAGATCGAGTTTTATCTCCCCCTTGCAGGCAGGACATGTGAAGGAGAATTCCTGGCCCATTGGCAGACGTTCATCCGGGATATTATATTCTTTACTGCACTTTGGACAATTTACTCTCATTATACGCTCCCTGTGAAACCTCGATTTTAATTAACAAGCTGTCAATCAATTGGGAAATAGGCCCCCATCCAGCAGTGAAATATCAAGCAGGAATTATGCCAAAGTATGCACATTGAATTAATTATGCCAATTTTAAATTAATTGATGCCAGTTTTTAAAATTATCTGAGGGAAAGAAAACCACGAATTCGATCGCTCGTCAGTTACTTGACGCATTCCATCAATATTCCTTAAAGTAATTCCCGGATCCTGCCGATATAATATATTGCCAGACGGGCTGATCGCCTGCCTGATTCCATAAATCTTTTTTTAACCCCCCTTTACCCCTGGGTCTCACGTTCGGCTCAGGGGTTTCTTTTTAT
>CAZGIZ010000065.1:21763-24852 GCA_964526655.1 uncultured Desulfobacteraceae bacterium
CCCTGAGGCTTCTGTTTATCATCCTTTCCGGTTAAGAATAACAGGCAGACCCGCATTCGTAAAGAAGCGGTTCCGATTACCCTTGACCATCAAACCAATGTCCATTAATGAAGGGATTATTTTTATTGTCTGACAGTTGATCTTTGAAAGCTATACCGGTTCTCTGCTTTTTCTGTTTTATAATTGTTAATTGACAATTGCTAATTGACAATTGACAATTACCCCCTGTCGTCTGTTATCTATTATCCGAAAGGAGGCATTATGCCCTATTTCAGCATTGACACAAACCAGACCCCTGAAAAGGGATCAAGGCAGGAGTTGATAAAAAAGGCCTCAGCCTTTGTATCCGGCCTGCTTGGCAAGCCCGAATCCTATGTCATGACCTCCATGAAATTCGGGTCGGAACTGATTTTCGCGGGAAGTGAAGGGCCCGCCGCCTTTGTGCGGATCAAGGCAATCGGGCTGGCCCGGGATCGCTGCAATGAATATTCGGAAAAGATCTGCGGATTTCTTGAGCAGGAATTAAAAATACCCAGAGACCGTACCTTTATCGATTTCACTGACCTCGATGGCAAAATGTTCGGGTGGAACGGAAAGACCTTTTAATTGATAATTGCCGTCCGTCGTCCTTTTTACGAAAAAGATCTCCCTCTGTTAGTACAGGTTTGGCAAGATGTCCGTTGACACTCCCTTTAATGGGTGACCCTATGCCTTCATAAAATGGGACCGGTTATTTTCCCTTGACCCTATCGCTTGTTTACTTTAATTTGTCCTAATAATGTATACAAAACTATATTCCGCATGGCTTCAAAATCAAATAAATAAATCTCTTTATGCCCATTAAACCCGTTCAGATAGATTTGTTTAATTCTTTTGAGGTTTATAGTCCTCCAAAAGAAAGTCTTTCTCCTTTACATTATAGAGAAACTTTCTTGGACCTTTTATCAGAGGACATGGATTTTCACGGAGAAAACAGCAGTTATGCCACCCATAATTTTCATGCCTTTCCGGCAAAATTCCCCCCCCAATTACCCAAAAAGTTCATTAACGGCTTAACCTTTCCTGGAGAAAAAGTATTGGATCCAATGTCAGGTTCAGGCACCACCGTACTCGAGGCCCTGCTTCTCGGGCGACACGGGATAGGTTCTGACATCGATCCCATAGCCCTGAATTTGACCAAAGTGAAGGTCACGCACCTTGATCCGGGAAACTTGATAAGAACTGCGGAATCAATTATCGAGTGTGCTAATCAAAATCTCATAAATAAAGACATGCTTAACTCAAGATTAGAAACCCGCTTTGATCCTTCCACTAAAAAATTCATAGATTATTGGTTTCTTAAGGACACACAATTGGAGCTGTTATCCCTGGCAGAGCCAATTGAAAAAATCGCAGACCGGAATTTGCGACGTTTTTTCCGGATCGCGCTTTCATCGATAATTATTACCAAATCAGGCGGAGTCTCCCTGGCCTACGACCTGGCCCATACCAGGCCCCACAAGATAAGGGATAAAATCCCCCGTTCAGCGCTTGAAGAATTTCAACGGAGGATCAATAAAAATATTCAAGGCATTAACAAATTGAATCGGGAGATCGGACAGGCCATCATTTTATGTGGAAACGCCCAGACGCTTGGCCTGGCCGATGACTCCATAGACCTCATTATCACTTCGCCTCCCTATGCCTCGAATGCTATCGACTATATGCGAGCCCACAAATTTTCTCTGGTCTGGTTTGGTTATTCCATTGATTTTCTGTCCAAAAAAAGGGGAGAGTATATCGGAGGAGAGAGTATTCGCGACTTCAATCTGCATAACCTGCCGGATTATCCCGAAGCAATCATATCAAGCCTGAACCAGAAAGACCCTAAAAAAGGTCATGTCCTGAGACGCTATTACTCGGAAATGTTTCTATCTTTCTCGGAGATGCATCGGATCCTAAAACCCGGAAAAGCAGCCATTATAGTTGTCGGCTCTTCCAAGATGAGAGGGATGGACACAGAAACAGCCAAATGCCTGGGCGAAATAGGTAAAAAGGTCGGGTTTGATCTTGTCGGGATCTCAGAACGGAATCTGGACCGGAATAAAAGGATGATGCCTGCCAGGATGGACGGACCATCTGAAACTCAAATAGAAGAGAGAATGCACAAAGAATATATTATCGGATTCTACAAAACGGTTTAGATCTACTTTTTAGTGCGGGTGTATACAATCTTTGATTATGGGAAAACGTCTCCGTGACATCAGTGATTTGCCCTTTGATCTTGTTTCCTGACCTGGATATTATCCTCAAAAGGCGATAGACTATTTTTTTAATAATCTTTGACGATGATTTGTCTTTTCTGATCCTATCTGCAATACTTCTCACTACCTGAGATGCACCTAAACCCTCTATCCCGAATTACACCCTATTTCATCCAGTCGGTCCCCCGTATACCTTCGAGATAGATAAAGCTTTATGCTCTATGACAGCGCTGATTCATCTTTGATCTGCTTCTCCCCTTCAAAACTTCAGTTCATATCATGATTTGTTGATAATGGAGATGACCCCCTTATTTTTAGGGTCCTTAGGGAACGGTTCAGTTGATTACGAATGGACACTTTTCGGACATCCTGCGAAACCTGCACTTATAATGGAAGGCCATTTAAGTAAAAAGACAGCCATTCCAATGGCTTAAGCAGATTAGGCAATAAGGCCTTTCGACCTAACAGCCTTCGAACTAAACAGCTTCAGCCTACAATGCAGGCTGTTAGGCGATTAGGCTGTTTCTGGATTGGTTTATCTTTGATTTACAATTTGCGTGCCAGGTGTGTTTTTTGATAAAGGGAGTGCTCAAAAGAAAAACCGGAAACCCCTTATCCCCAAAGGCCCCCGGCTTTTTCAATGGAAGGGTTATCCTATTCCTGATCAAAAAGCCATATTCTCTAAATCCCCCCAAATGCCCAAAATCCAGTGCCCCCCTGCCCTCTTTCATGGGCATGGTAATTTATTGATAATCGATACTGTAAGGCTCCGAATCACCGGTGTGAGGGGAGCGCCAGCGGAACTCACATCCGAGTGAATTCGGTTGTTGGCTGATTCTATTCCGC
>CAZGIZ010000066.1:0-24289 GCA_964526655.1 uncultured Desulfobacteraceae bacterium
GCCCTGGGCCTTTTATATACACCACCTTGAAGCGATAATGTTTCCGCCTTTATTTATAAAGTCCTCCGGGGTGAAAGGGCCCGCATCAATACATGCTCCCGGGCAGGGTGAATCTCTTTGCGGGATTTCTGATGGCGATTACATGACAGTGGGCATATCTCGATACATTGGCAACCGTGCTCCCATGTTCAATCCTTTCCAGCTCTGATTTCCCCAGGGCCCCCATGACGATGACGTCTATATTATTCTTTTTGGCGTATCTGATGATCTCCACATCAGGGGCCCCGTTCTTGACAACGAACAGGTAGTTCTTGAAATCTCCGAGTTTTTTACCGTATTCTTTGGCCAGGGCCTCCTTGGCCTTATTCTCAATCTCCTCATCAAAAAAGGCCTCGCCGCCCTCGGCCCCTTCGGGGACATGCTCATCCACAACATGCCTTACATAGGTATATGATGAATGTGGAACATGAAGGATATGGAGACGCGCATTGTACCTCTTTGCGAGTTCAAGGGCGTGGAGAAAGGCGATATTGGCGTCTTCCGAAAAATCGGTGCAAAACAGCACATTTTTGTATTCTATCATGGCATCCCCTCTTTGTTTGAGTCGCGCGGATTGAACTGGATACTCACTATCAGAAAGTTATACCTTGTGTCAATTTCATAGAGGAAACCGGATATGGAACTCCGTGCCTTTATCTTTCTCTGATCTGAAATCGATCTCCCCGCCGAGGGCGTCAACTATCTTCTTGGTAATCATCAGCCCGAGTCCGGTTCCACGACTGCCTTTTTTACTGAAAAACCTCCGGAAGATCTTATCCTTGGTATCTTTATCCATACCGCAGCCGTTGTCAATTACCTGATATTCCATGGCACCGTCGCTGTTTTTTAGGGTCCTTAAAATAATCCTGGACCTTTCCTGCGGGGATTCCATGTCCAGACAGGCATCCATCGCGTTCGTCGTCAGGTTCAAAAGGCAGAGGTGGACCTCCTCAGGGTCGAGCCGTATTTTGGGCAGGTTTTTATCAAGATCCAATTCCAGGTCTATCCCCTTTTCCCGGGCACGGGATAGCATCAGTTCATATACCTCCTCTACAGGTTCGTTGGGGTCGAAGAGTCTGTATTCCGGCTCCCTCTCCTTGGCGTAATTGAGGAGATCCATGGCCATGTTATTTATTCTGTCTATGTTCCCTTTTATCATATCCCAGCCCTGGGAGAGGTATCTCTTTTTATTCAGCTCAATGCCCTTTTCAAGGACATAGGCCCCCCCCTTTAGGCCGCCGGTGATGTTCTTGATAGCATGGGCGAGACCCGCTGCTGCCTGTCCCACGGCGGCCATCCTTTCCGCCTCTAATAATTTATTCGTCTTTTCTTCAACAAGCTGTTCGAGGTTTTCCGTGTATTCCCTGAGCTTTGTCCTGAAAAATATCCTTTCCCCGGCCCTTTTCAGGGCGATCTCCAGCGCATCGCTGTTTATGGGCTTGGTAACGAAATCCGTGGCATCATTCTTCAGGCTTTGTATGGCGAGTTCCATGTCGCCGTGGCCAGTGATCATGATGACTTCCGTATCGGGACTCTCTTCCTTGATCTTTTTCAGTACCTCTATCCCATCCATGCCGGGCATCTTGATGTCTGTCAAAACGATCTCAGGTTTCGCCTCCCTGAAAATATCGATCGCCTCTTCGCCGTTGCCGGCTACCATGACCTGGTAACCGATGTCTTCAAGGGCTATTTTCAGGACCTTTCTGATCCCCTGCTCATCGTCCACTAAGAGAATTTTCCGGTTCATTGCCCGCCGCTTCTTATTGGAAACTGTATAACAAACTTCGACCCTTTGTTTTCGGAGGACTCTACCTTGATGGACCCTTCATAATCCCTGATGATTCCATAACTGATGGAAAGACCCAGTCCTGTGCCGACTCCCGCCTTTTTGGTCGTAAAGAAGGGGTCAAAAATCTTGTTCCGGACCGATTCCGGCATGCCGGTTCCTGTGTCGCTGACTTCAATTATTACTTTATTGTCCCTGAAAGCCGTGCTCAAGAATATCTTCTTGCCCCACGCATCGTGGTAATTCACTGCCCGTTTCTCTTCAATGGCGTCCCTCGCGTTTGTCAGGAGGTTGATAAAGACCTGTTCCAGGCGATTGGAATCCGCCATTATGACCGGGAGATCCTCATCAAGGTCCGTTACCACTTCTATCTCCCTCAATTTCAGTTGCTGGCTGAATATCTCCAGGGCCTTTTGCAGCACATCGTTGACCCGGACCTCCGCCTTCTTGACGTCGGCCTGCCTTCCGAATTCCCTCATGTGATTTATGATTTTCGAGGCCCGGTCCACATGGCTGTCCATTTCCTCTGCCAGGGTCTCCATTGTGTCATTGTCTATCGATTCCCTGTTGCGGACCTTCTTTAGCAGATAATTGCTGGCAGTCTTGATCACGGAAAGGGGTTGATTCAGTTCGTGGGCCACTCCAGTGGCCATCTCTCCGAGGGTCGCCATTTTGCTCGCCTGTATGAGTTGCTGTTCGGCGATCAACCTGTCGGTAATATCATTGGTGGTCACAAGCAGGACTTCCCTTCCCTTGTACTCGGAAGATGATGTATAGATGCTCACATAAATTATGTTGCCGTCCTTTCGCAACTGCCTTATTTTGGTCAGACGCCGCGAGATCTTAAGGTCCTTGGCGCTCTCATCACGTTCGCTCTCAGGAAAGAGGTTAAGAAAGGAGGTCCCCACGATCTCGTCTTTTTCAAACCCGTATACCCTTGTAGCGCTGATATTGCAGTCTATGATATCCATGGTCACAGGATCCAGCACGAAAATCGGATTCGGAGTGGTGTTAAAAATGATCCTGTACTGCTCTTCCGATTTCCTGACCTCATTTTCCAGAAACTTCATCTGGGTCACGTCGAGGCTCATCTCCATGGCCGCGACAACTTCCCCGTCTTCATTCTTGATAGGCGAAGTCCTCACCATCCAGAAGGAGCGGGTACCGTCCTTATTGATTCCCGTCTCCTCGCTCGTATGGGGTCTGCCGTCCTCAAAGGTCTCCAGGACGGGGCATATCTCGCATTTTTCTGATCGACCCTTGTACGCCTGGTAGCAATATTCACCGGGTTTTGGATCGAAATTCTCGGCGAACTCCCTGTTGAACCTCAGCAACTTGAAATTCCTGTCCTGGACCGTGATGTAACAGGGGGAGTTCTCAAAGAGTATCTGGTACTCTTCCTTCTCTTTATTGAGTTCATCCTGTGTCATGCTTGTCCATCCGCCTTCATATCATTTATCTGATTCCAGTTAGCAGGGTGCCATTAAAACCTATATGATTCCAACAGGTTGTAGCAATTCCAATACATTTCATTATATTGACCAGCCTCAAGATTTGTCAACGTGAAAAAGGGTCAAAGAACCGGACATTCAGACGCAGGATCGGGAAAGGTTTGACCTGATCCAGTAATTTAAATATATTTATAAGTCAGACGCAAGGTCCAAGGCACAAGGCGCAAGGTAAAAATCAAAGTCTGAAGCCAAGTTTTTGGATTTATCCCCTTACGCCATGCGCCCTGCGCCATTAGCCTTTGATTCATATCCCCTTTCAAAAAAGGTCATGGCCTCGCTTGACCATGAGAACTGATTTAGAAAAATGAAAGAACCAGACTGGAAAGTCCTTATCATAGATGATGAGGAGGGAATACGCAAGGTCCTCTCCATCACCCTCTCTGATGAGGGGTATCAGGTCCTGACCGCGCCGGACGGGGCGAGGGGGATAGATATATGCCTTGAGGCCTCTCCCCAGATAGTAGTCACGGACATCAGGTTGCCTGGCATCGACGGGATTGAAGTCCTTCGAAGGATAAAGGAGAAAAGCCCGGACACAGAGGTCATTGTAGTGACCGCCTTCGGAGAGATGGAGATCGCGGTCCGCGCCCTTCAATTGAACGCCTCCGACTTTATAACCAAACCCATCAGGAACGAGGCCCTCTTTGTCGCCCTGGAAAGGGCAAAGAAGCGCTTCAAGACCTCCAAAGAGCTGGAGGATTACACCGAACTGATTGAAAACAGGTGGATGGATACTGCCGCTGAGCTGGCCAAGACCTTTGATTTTCAGAACAACCTCATAGAAAACTCCATGGACGGGATTATGGGTTGCGACAGGGAAGGAAAGGTCGTAACTTTTAACCGGTGCATGGAGAAAATGCTCGGCTACTCCAAAAAGGAAGTGATCCGGAAGATGCCATTTGACCGGTTTTTTCCAAAGGAATCGGCGGAGAAGTTTAACAAAGCCATGAATTCGGAAGAATATGGGGGAAAAGGCAGGATCTTTCTCCTTGAGACATACATGGAAGACAAGAAGGGGGAAAGGATTCCTGTTCAGGTCTCAGCGGTCGTCCTCTTTGAGGAAGGCCAAGAGATCGGCATGGTGGGCTTTTTCAGGGATCTGAGGGAGATCAGGCGGATGGAACAGCAGTTCGCGGATCAGACCCGCCTGCTCCAACAGCATAAAATGATGTCCGTCGGCAGGCTGGCGGCAAGCATCGTTCATGAGATCAATAACCCGCTTACCGGTATACTGGTCTATGTCCGGCTCATGGAAAAGATCTTGAAGAGGGAGGCCCTTGATCAAGATCATCTCTCTAAGTTTAAAAATTATCTGGAGTATATCGACAATGAAACCAGCCGATGCTCGAAGATCGTCTCCAACCTGTTAGCCTTTTCGAGGAAGTCCAAACTTGAATTCGGTGACGTAGACATCAACGAGCTTTTGGAAAGATGCATTCTAATGAGCCAGCACAAGCTGACCCTTCAAAATATCACTGTCATATGGAATCTGGACCCTCATATACCAAAGGTCCGCGGGGATTTTAACCAGATCCAGCAATGCATAATAAATCTCATTCTTAATGCAATTGATGCGATGCCCGAGGGAGGAACCCTCTCTCTGGAGGATTCCTTCCATCCCAAGGAGGGATTTGTAGAATTAAAGATCTCTGACAGCGGCAAAGGCATTTCAAGGGAGGAACTCTACCATATATTTGAGCCTTTCTACACCACCAAGATGGAGGGAGAAGGGCTCGGCCTCGGGCTTTCCACTGTTTACGGGATAATTGACAGGCACAAGGGGACAATAACCGTGGACAGCAGCCCTGGCAAGGGAACCGCTTTTACCATCAAGATACCAGTCGGGCAACAGCTCAGTCTGTGAGCAGGGTCACGTCACGGGCCCTTATAAGGAGGTTTATCCAATCCGATTCTTTAAGCCTCTCTGAATCGGCAAGGACGGATATCTTCCAGAGGGTATCTCCCTCCTTTCCAAGGGAGCAGATATATTGCCGGACATCACCCAGGTAGGTATCCGAAATGACCTTTGCCTTCAGGAGGGTATTCCCTTCGCCGGGTAAGGGTTCCTTGCCGGTTATCACGTTTATCCGTTCCGGCCTTACGCAGCAGGTGACTTCCGTACCCACGCTTATGCCCCTAACGTCATCTGACAGTATGTTTCCAACGAGGGTTTCGATCTTTGCCGGCACATCCCTGTATACCAGGCGACCTTTAATAAAGTTGGCCTCGCCTAAAAAATCAGCGACAAACCGGGTGGAGGGTCTATTGTAAAGCCCTTCCGGGGTCCCTACCTGGACGATCCTGCCGTCCTTCATGACTCCTATCCGGTCCGCCATGGACAGGGCCTCTTTTTGATCGTGGGTAACGTATATGGCCGTGACTCCCGATGACTTTACCAGCCGTCGAAGCTCGCCGCGCATGAACAGGCGAAGCCGTGCGTCCAGATTGCTCAAGGGCTCATCTAACAGCAGGCCGTCCGACCCGGCCGCCAGGGCCCTGGCCAAAGCCACCCGCTGTTGCTGCCCGCCTGAAAGCTGGTTGGGTTTTCTACGCTCAAGATCGGTCATCCGGACCCTTAAAAGCTGTTCCCTGGAGTGGAGCCTCCTTTCATTCCGGTCCATATGCCGCATCCTGGGGCCAAACTCCACGTTTTCCAGGACTGTCATATGTGGCCAGAGGGCGTAGCCCTGAAAGACCATTGCGGTCCCGCGTTTCTCCGGGGGGAGGCGGGTCACTTCCGCGCCGTCAAATAGTATCCTCCCTGAAGAGGGTTCTATCAGTCCGGCGATAATCCGGAGCAACGTCGTCTTCCCGCACCCGCTCGGTCCCAGGAGAAAAAAGAATTCCCCGGGGCTGATCCGGATTGAGACATCCTCCAGCGCGGGAGCGGCGCTGCCGCCTCTATCGTATATCTTTGTTATATTTTGCAACTCTATTTCCATATATGATTCCAATGGATTGTGAAAATTCCGAGACGTTCAATTATGCCCTGAATATCATGCCCAGCCTCTTTCCCAGCAGGATACTGGCTATTCCCATTGTCCCGCCCAGGAGAATCATGCCGTAAACACCCATTGCCGCGGCCTGGTTAGTGGCCTCTGGAGAACCGGTCGAGGTGGCCAGACGAAATATCTGTTTGGTTATTGGATAGAAGTCCGATGTCTGGGCCAGTATGAGGGAATCACTGACCTCCAGCATGGCAAAGGCAAAGGTGAGCACTCCCGCCGCGATTATATTGGCTGCAATCAGGGGCAGGGTTATGCGAAGGCCCGCCTTTAGCCTGGAGGCCCCCAGATTGAGGGCCGCTTCCTCCATGGATTCGGGGATCTGCTGCAGTCCAGCTGAAACCCCCCTGACCACGAAGGGCAGCCGCCTGACAGAATAGGCGATTACCAGAATTACAAAGGGATTCCTCGTCGGGCCGATCGCCTCCAGCCAGGAGCCCGGGGCCGTCATGGCGACATATCCGGCGGCGAGGATCAGGCCGGGCACTGCCAGGGGCAACATGCAGAGGCCGTCAAGGAGGGTGTGTCCGTAAATCCGCGTGCGGATAATGAGCCAGGCGGCAATGGACCCTAAGATGATGTCAATGCCCGTTGATATGCTCGCGTACCTTATGCTGTTTATGATGCTGCCCAGGGTGTCCGGGTTCGCGAAAACATAGACCATATGCCTGATGGTATAGACCTCGGGGAGAACGCTATTGACCCAGTGATCGGCAATGGCCAGCAACACCACCCCGAGATGAGGCAGGACCGCAAGGAATACAACGCCTCCGAAAAGCAACCACGCGAGGGAGGAGCCGAGGAGACCGAGACGGCGAACCTCGGTCGGGAGGGTAGCCTTTGACGACTCCCCGGCGTATCCCCTTCCGAAGAGAAACTTGCCAAGCACATAAAGGGCCACTGATCCGCTCAGCATGATAAAGACCAGGCTGTAGGTCCTGGGGTTTACCTCGGCCTTGGCAATCTCCTGGAAGACCGTCACAGGGGTGAGGTGCTCATACCCAATTATTGCCGGGGTCCCGATATCAGTGAAGGACCATATGAATACGATTGTCCCCCCTGCGAAGAGCCCCGGCCGCAGGAGAGGAAGCGTTATCCTGAAAAAGGTCCCCATGGGTGACGCCCCTAAATTGCGGGCGGCCTGGCCGTAGGCGGGATCCACGTTGGCCAGGGCCGCCGAGGCGTTGAGGTACAGGATTGGAAAAAGGTGGAGACTCTGGAGGATCACGACTCCCACAAACCCGCTGCCCAGCCAGTCGGGAGGCAGGGCCAGGGAAAGGTCCAGAAGGCCGATCTTCTCCAGGAACAGGTTTAACACCCCGAACTGGCCCAGGAGCCGTTTCATGGATATGGCGCCCACAAAGGGAGGCAGGACAAGGGGCACCAGGACAAGGATGCCGAGGACTCCCAGCCCACGGAAACTGTAGCGTGCCCGGATAAAGGCGAGGGGCACGGCTATAACCAGTGAAACCGCCGTTGTGGAGACCGCAAGTAGCAGGCCGTTAAAAAGCTCCATCATGAGGACATGATTGGTGACCACCCTGCCGAACCAGTAAATGCTGAGCTGTCCATCGCTGAAAAACCCGCTGCCGATGCCCCGCATTACGGGCAGGATCAGGAAGGCGGACATGAATGCCATGAGCAGAACGGTCAGGAACGCGGGTCCTGCACCGGGGATAACCGTGTATTTGGATGTGACGGATCTCACTCGGCCACGCGTTTATACTTGTCCCTGAAAAAGGTAACCCAGTCAGTCAGGATTATGTCGAGCTGTTTCTTGTCGCCTAACAGCCGGAGAGTCTCGGCGACCTTCTGCCTTGTAGCGATATTCTCGGGGAGCCTGTTAAACTCCTTGAGCCGGTTTGCCTCGAATCCGGTCTCAATGAGCCTCCTCTTCGCGGCCCTCAGACCGTCAAGATTTTCAACGGCCGCGGTCCATACCATCTGCCTTAATATTCCGTAGGAGAGGGACCAGAGATCAACGTCCAATTTCATGCTCTGGCCCCCGGCATAGGGGTTGACTATCTGGGGAAGGAGTTCCTTGCCGTATCGCTCATAGACGTCCTTACGAATGGGCTGCCGGCCGAGGATAGCCCATACGGGGCCGTCAGGATGACCGACAGGCAACGCCCACAGGGCCTGACCTTTCTGGGAAAGGACAAAGTCCACGAACCTCTGTGCAAGCAGAGGGCTGGGGGGATTCTTCAGTATGCCGATGGGATCTGGATTAAACGAGGTCTGCCCCCTGGGGCTTATATATTTCAGCGTATCCGGATATTTGGCCACCCGGACTATGCCGTAGAAGTCTATGCATGTCGCTATGGCCACCTCACCGGAAGGCAATGCCTCCGCGGCATCGCCCGAACCGGCGTAAAACTTCTTGGTGTTGCCCAGGATGGCCAGGAGCTTGGCCCAGCCTGTTGCCCAGTCTCCTCCCGACTGCACTATCATTTCGTAGCTGGCGGCAGCGGACCCGGACTGCATTGGATCCGCCAGGCCGATAATATCGTAAAACCGCTGGTCTCCAAGGTCTTCCCATTGCTCGGGCGGTTTGAGCTTCAGCCTCTCAAGGAGGGATTTATTGTAAAGGAAGCCGAATCCGCTCACCGCAGACCCGCACCAGCGTTTCTCAGGGCTGTACATCTCTATGCCCCCCAGATTGGAAGGGATATTTTCCAGGACGTCTCTGCCCATCTCCATCTCCTGGAGGATACCCTCCCTGGCCATCACCTGGTAATTGTATTCCCCTCCGCCCCAGACTATGTCTATGCCTGACCGGTCGCTGTTTTCATAGACGTTCTGCAGGTGTTTTAATATGGCAGAGCTTCCGCCGCCCACGTCTCTCCACTCCATATCGACCTTCTGCCCGTATTTAACTGCGTGATAAAGGGAAAATGCCGCCTCGTATTCCTTTTCGATGTCGGTGTTATGGGGGCTTATGGCCACCAGCCGGACCGTGGGCAATTCAGCCAAGGACTTGCCGTACATCTCCCGGACTTTTTTGTCAGCCTCCTTTTCCCTGGGGTCAACTACTCGATCCCCCCTGCCTCCGCACCCTGGTACGGCCAGTGCTATTATAAGGGCTATCACGGGGATAATCATTCGGTGGCACATGGAGTCTTCTCCTCTGTTCACATATCGAGCGTTCTTCATTAATACCCGGTTAGGATATTGCATGTTGATTGAAGGTTTTCTGGCTGAAATCATGAAGGGTCCTCATACTCCTCCATCAGCTTTTTCAATGCCTCTTTCTCCACTTCCAGGTTCCCGGCAGCCGTATAGGCAAAGGAATCCCTTATCACTCCGGAATCTAAAAGGACCCGCTTCAGGAGCGGCGCGCCATGGGCCTTGTATATACCCCTCAACCCCGTAAGATATCTCCCTGTATCCCATATCTGCTTCAGGTGATCCGGATAATCTGCCTTCTCGCCATTGAGATCGAGAGAAGATGCAGTTATCTTCCGCCAGGCCCTTGGGGCCAGGTTGGCGCCCCCCGACACAATACCGCTGAGGCTCGGATGTTCCAGAAAGTGCGCCTCGTCACCGTCGTATATCCTGAAGTCGATCCGCCCCCTGACGGCCTTCTGGTAATTATGGGCCCTGTCAAGGGAGCCTGAAAATATGAGCCCCCCTATCCTGGGCATCAGGGCAAGCTCCTTGAGAATGCTGGTGCGGATATTATTCCTCTTGAAGGGACTGTCGATTTTCTTTATGAACTCCGGATCATTATGGAGGATAAAGGATCCATCAATTAGGGGAAAGATCTCTTCATAATGGCGGGGCAGGCCACGATTGCTGTGATAATATAGGGGAGTGTCAACCCAGAATACAGGGCCGGTATATTTTCGGGTCTCCAGCCTCTTCTTTAACAGCAGCAGGGTATCAATACTCTTCTCCTGGGTGCTGGCGCTTATCCAGACCAGTATGGGAACCCGGCCCTGAACAACCACGAGACACTTTTCAAGGAGTTCCTCCCTCTGCCCCGGTTCCATGGCCCTTCCCTCCCCCATATAGGGGCTCGCGATAAACAACCCATGGGCATAGGGCAGGACCCTGTCCAGGTGCCTGCCCAGGCTCCGGCCGTCGATTTCGCCTCCGGCCCCGAGGGGTGTTATCAGGTCAATTATCAGCCCTTTTGGTAGGCGCAATTCCGCCATTTAACCTGAATTCCTCCCTGCCCAACAGGTCATGCAGATGGACGACACCCTTTAACCTTTTTTCTCTATCCAGGATGATAAGATGGGTAATTCCATACAATTCCATGATTCCCAGGGCCTCCGCAGCCATCAATCCCTCATCAATGGTCTTGGGCGCCGTGGTCATGACCTCTTCAACCTTGAGGGAATGGATATCCCTTTGTGTTATAAGTGCCCTTCTGAGATCGCCGTCCGTCAGGATGCCTGCCACCTTTTGATCCCCTTCCACAACTATGGTCGCTCCGATTCCCTTGGAATCCATTTCTATTATCGCGTCCTCTACCCTTGATCCCATGGACACGACCGGCATATGGTCATCCGTGAACATGACTTCCGTCACCTTGGTGGCAAGTCTTTCTCCGAGGCTCCCTCCGGGGTGAAATCTCTTATAGTCTTTCTGGCTGAATCGCCTAAGGTTTATGAGGACCACGGCAAGGGCGTCTCCCATGGCAAGGGCGGCGGTCGTGCTCGTGGTTGGCGCCAGTCCCATGGGGCATGCCTCCCTCTCCACCCCCACGTCAATCACAACATCGCTCACCACCGCCATGGGTGAATCGAGGCCCCCGGTAAATGAGATGATTCTCGCGCCGATCTTCTTGATGATGGGAAGGAGTCTATTGATCTCCTGGGTATGCCCGCTGTTGGATATGGAGATGATAACATCGTCCTGGGTTACCATGCCCAGGTCTCCGTGTATTGCCTCGGCCGGGTGCATAAAGAGGGAGGGGGTGCCTGTGCTGCTGAGGGTAGCGGAGATCTTTCTTCCAACGAGACCTGACTTTCCCATGCCCGTCAGTATTATCCTGCCCCTGGCCCTGAGGATAATCTTCACCGCTTTTTCGAATTCAGACCCCACCCGGTCCACAAGGTCCAGGATGCCCTGGGCCTCCATATTTAATACGTCTTTTACCTGTTCTATTATCGTCTTCATGACTTACATATCCATAAGAGAGTTAAATTTTTTTATCATTTTCCTGTAAGCTTCACAAGAATTATATTAAACTATATAAATTCAATACTTTAAATTTGTGGCTTCTTCCGGTTAATGAGTACTTTACAGGCATAAGAGCTCTGACTTTTATTTTAAGCAGATATCCGGCCCATGGGGTTCTCTTTTCAGCGGCGAAGGTCTTAGAAGCAAGTTAATTGCATAAGGTGGACCCCGCCGCAGGCGGCATCTTCGACAGGCGGGCGGAATGTATTTGGGCGGACACCCACATCCTCCCGGACCGGCATGTATTTGAGGAAGCCCTCCGCCCGCCTCCTATGGCAGTATGCAATGGCACTGCCCATAAACCAGTTCGCCTGTCGAAAAGAGAGCCCCATGGACCGGATTAAAAAATGCCGTGAATTTGATCCAATTCGTACTCATTAACCGGGTGAACCAAATTGTGGCTAATCCGGATAATGAGTACGCCGAATTAGGCGTTGCGAAAATGATTGAGGCAAAATGAAGAAGTTGTATATCATCAAGGCCGGATCAACCTTCCCCTCTACAGCCGAAAGATTCGGGGACTTTGACAGTTGGACAATGGACGGCCTTGGAAAGATCAATGCTGAAACCCGCGTCCTTGATGCCGAACACGGGGTTAAGCTCCCAGCCGCATTGGACTGTGCAGGGAAGGAAGAGGACCTTGGACATCATAAGGAGAGAGGGATTTGATTTCGGCTTTGACCCTAAGGCATGCCAGGGATGTCCAGGTTATTGCTGCCGGGGCGAATCGGGTAATGTCTGGGTGGACCAACAGGAGATAATTAGAATCTGCGATTTTTTAAATATCAATTCCATCGACTTTATCCAGAAATACCTCAACCGGATAGGCGCCAGGCTTTCAATTAAGGAGCGCTTTACCGGACACGACTATGAGTGCGTCTTTTTCGATAGCTCTAAAAGAAGATGTTCAATCTATGCCGTCAGGCCCATTCAGTGCCGTCAATTCCCCTTCTGGGATCATTTCAGGAGACACAAGGAGCAGGTGATCAGGGAATGTCCCGGCATCAGGGAGTGAAAAGGGCCGGAAGGCCAGGATCTCGATCTCATCGTCAAATATTTGACATAAACGAAAAAGCATAAGACACTTTTAAGATCATGCCTGTCCCTATAATAACCTCGCTAACAATTCCTTTGCCACCTTTTCTCCTATTTCCGCCCTGTCCGACCACATGGACTTTTCACCCTCAATTTCCCCGGATGCGGTCTTAAGGGAGCCTGGAACCTTTTGCCGTACCACCTTCACAACCTCCGTGGCATGCCCTGTAGCGTCAATGATGTTTGAATTTTGTGGCACTAAAATTGCAAATTTCTTTTGGCCACCACCAAGGTGACCCGAAGCTGTTTTCAGATGTGGAGAAAATAATGTTCGATTCTCGTCTTGCAAAGAATGTTAAAGAAAAGGAGGCAGATTGATAATGTCGTCAAGGGGAATTTCCATGAAAATCAAGGGCAAACTCATTTTACTCGTGATCTCGGGGGTATTGACCCTGGGTATTGCCGCATTCGCTGTTTCTGTCAACTCTTTGAAAAACCGGGGGACAGAGGAACTGAAATCCTCGAGGTCCATGCTCCTGGAGGATAAAAAAGAGAAACTTAAGGATCTCGTCAGCGCTGCTTACGGGGTCTTGGAAAACTCCTATAAAGGGGTTCATGAGGATGAAGCGAAAATCAAGGAGGATACCAAGGCATTGATCGGCAACCTGCGATATGGGCCTGAAAACAAAGACTATTTCTGGATAAACGATACAAAACCGGCAATGGTCATGCACCCTTATAAGCCCGATCTGAACGGCAAGGACATGTCAGGATACGAGGACCCCAACGGAAAGAAGCTCTTTCTTGAATTTGTCAGGGTATGCCGCGAGAAGGGCGAAGGCTTCGTTGACTACATGTGGCCGAAGCCTGGAAAAGACAAACCGGTGCCGAAACTATCATACGTCAAATTGTTAAAAGGATGGGACTGGATTATCGGGACGGGCATCTATATTGATGATATTGATACAATAATGGCGGTAAAAGAAAAGGAAATCAGATCACACATAAGGAATCAGATATGGTTCATGGTCTCACTCATTGCGGCGATATGCGGCCTGATCATATTTGCCGCCGTCCTCGTCTCCCGCAGGATAACCCTGCCTATCAAGAGTGCGAGTCTCATATTGAAGGAACTCGCATCAGGTGAAGGCGACCTGACGAAGCGGCTTGAGGTATCAAGCAACGATGAGATTGGAGAGATGTCCAGGAGCCTGAACACGTTTATTGAGAAACAGAACGAATGTGTAAAAAACATTATAAACAATGCCGGGAGCCTGGGCATTGCCTCCGACAGCCTCTTTGACATTGCCAAGCAGATGGCCGCTAACGCTGAAGAGACATCAATGAAATCCCACAGCGTCGCCTCCGCTTCAGAGGAAATGAGCGCTAACATGTCGAGTGTCGCCGCCGCGAGCGAGCAGGCTACCACAAACATGGACACGGTCGCAACGGCCACTGAGGAAATGACGGCCACGATCAGGGAGATCGCGGGCAACTCAGAGAAGGCCCGTGAAATAGCCAGTAAGGCCGTTTCAAGCGCCGAGGCCGCCTCTGAGAGGGTGGACAGGCTGGGCCTGGACGCTAATGAGATCAGCAAGGTGACGGAAGTGATAACTGAGATCTCGGAGCAGACCAACCTCCTGGCCCTTAATGCGACGATCGAGGCGGCCCGCGCCGGTGAGGCAGGAAAGGGCTTTGCCGTGGTAGCCAATGAAATCAAGGAGCTTGCCCGCCAGACGGCCGAGGCCACTCAGGAGATAAAGGGCAAGATCGAAGGTATCCAGTCCTCAACCGGGGATACCGTTAAGGAGATCAAGCAAATCTCGGACGTTATCAATGAAGTGAACGAGATCGTTGCGACCATTGCCACGGCCATTGAGGAGCAATCCGTAACCACCGGGGAGATAGCCTCCAACCTGATGCAGGCGTCACAGGGCATCCAGGATGTAAATCAGAGCGTGGCCCAGAGCTCAACGGTTGCGGGCGATATCTCAAAGGATATCGGAGTGGTCAGCCAGGCCTCTGAGGAACTGACCATCGCAGGCACTCAAATCAAAAGGAGCGCCCAGGACCTGCATCTATTCTCCGAAAGGCTTACCAAAGCCGTTGATATGTTCAAGACGGTGGAGATAAAATTCGACATCGGCAATGTGAAGGCGGCACATCTCCAATGGCGGACGCGCCTTGAGGCCGTGTTGATGGGCAAGACGGCCATGCGGTCCGAAGAGGTGGCTTCGCATCAGGAGTGCGATTTCGGAAAATGGTACCAAAGTCCCAAGGGACAGGAACTCAGATCGAGCCCCTATTTTTCTGCTGTAGGGGAGCACCATGAAAAGGTTCACCAGTATGCGCGTCAGATCGTAGGACTGGTGGAGAAGGGAGAAAAGGGAAAGGCATCGTCCTTGATGGAAGCTTTCGAGCATGAAAGAGAAGAGATGTTCAATGCTCTCGATGAATTATATATGCACTGATTCCATCCACATTATTCTAAAAAAAAGGCAGGGTCTATGAATTTTCCCTGCCTTTCTATTTTCACATGAGGTTGGCAAGGCGTTATTGTTTTATTCTTTGGGTCACGTCTTTCCCGGGGGATACAGAAAATATGGCTACCCCTAAAAAAGCTCCAGCTGCCTGTGTGATTTGCCCTTTCGTCTCCATTTAGCGCGCTCCAACGGCGCTAACAGGTCCCGGGAGATGAGATCAAGAAACGGGGACGGCCCCATATCGAGCATCCTGCCGTTTATGCTCCTCCTCCCTGAGTGGGAGAGAATCAGATGCCTGCATGCCCGGGTCATGCCCACATATAAGAGCCGCTTTTCCTCCGCCGCGTCATTATCCCCGAACAGGGAGCACGGGATGAGAGCCTCTTCGCAGCCGGTTATGAACACCACGGGCCATTCAAGACCCTTTGCCGCGTGGAGGGACATGATCGCCACCCTGTCCCCCGAGAGCACACTGTGATCGATCCCCCTGTCCAGGGAAAGCGAGTCCAGAAAGGATTTCAAATCCTCTCCGGAACTTCCGGCCAGTTCCTTCACGCGGCCTATCAATCTTATTGCATTATCATCAACAGGGTCCAGTCCATGAATAAGGATCGCGTGATCTATGAGGCCTTCAAGGTCGTCAGCAAGCTTGGTCCCCTGGATGATCTCTTTACCATTCAGCCCATTCTTCTCAACGAGATCCGTATAGGCCTTTAAATAATATTCCCTTCCGGGATAACAAAGGGCCCGCAGGAACCTCCAGATTACATCCACTGGGTACTGACTGGTCAAAGCTTTTTCACCTGACCTGATAAAGGGGATCCCCGCCCTTGAAAAGGCCTCTTCAAAGGCGTCCCCCTGGGCGTTAAGCCTGAATAGCACAGCGATATCCCCGAACCCGAAGTTTCCGCCGTCTTCGTGGGAAGATACCCTCCCGCTGTCAAGTGAGAAGTAGGTGGTCCCTCCCATTAACTTCTCCACCTGCTCTACTATCATCTCAGCCTCTTCCGCTGGGGTCCGGCATGATCCAAGACGGATTGACCCGCCTCTTCCCCTTGTCCCCTCAAGGCTCCTTTCCCTTTCCATGAGATCGGCGGCCCCCCTTAATATAACCTCCGTAGACCGGTAGTTACTGGAGAGCCTGATTTCCCTTGAGCCTGGGAAATCCTCTGGGAAGCGATAAAAATTTTCCACATCCGCCCCGCGGAATCCATAGATGGCCTGATCAGGATCACCGATAGCGCAGATCTCGTTTATTCCCTGCATGATGATCTTTTTCAAGAGGGCGACCTGGAGGGGATTGGTATCCTGGTACTCATCCACAAAAACCCTTTTGAAACGTCCGGAGTACTCAAGGCCTGCCTCAGGGTTGTCAAGGAAGAGTCTCAATGTCTCTGTCTGGAGGTCATCAAGGTCCAGCATCCCGAGTTCCATCAGATTCTCCTGATATCTCCGGAACAGGGGAAGGAGTTCCTGATATTCTTCGTGATTGCCCAGGCCTGTCAGGTCGAGCATTTTCATGCTGGGAAGTTCTTTTAGCAGTCTTGTCGCTAATCGCCTTCCTTTGCCAGATTCGGAGACTGCCTGTTCCGCGAGGAGCGAAGAATCCTGCGCCGAGCACAGGATGAAATCGGAAGGAATATCCAGTTTATCCGCCTCATTCCTGAGGAGATCGAGGCAGAAGCCGTGAAAGGTAGTTACATATATTTCTCCCGATTGACCTACAGGGAGCAGCTTATTTATTCTCCTTCTCATCTCACCGGCGGCCTTATTGGTGAAGGTGAGGGCGAGGATCTCTTCCGGGGCCGCGAGACCCGAGCGTATCATGTGCGCAATCCGGTGGGTCAGGGTCATGGTCTTTCCCGTGCCGGGTCCCGCCACGATCAGGAGGTGGCCCCCTTCATGAAGGACTGCCTCCCTTTGTGGGGGATTGAGGAGATCAAGGATCGGATCCGGGACGGCGGCCTGCCTCCTTTTCACGGGTTCCGCCGCAACATCCGTGCCTGTTCCTTTTGTCAGAGGAACCCTTTTGGTGGCGGTTTCCTTCCTTGTAATCTGAAAAAGAGATCTCTGCCCCGCAAGCTCCGCCTTCTCCGATTCATGGAACAACCGGATTACCCCGTATTCACCGTCATAGCCCCCCTGCTTGATGACCAGATTGCGGCGCATCCTTTCAATGGCGGTCGCCAGGAAGATGTCACCGCCGTCCCTGATGTCTTTTAACGGGGCATCCATGAGTATTTCCAATTCCGGACCAAGGAGTGCAAGCAGCCCTTCATAGACGGAACTGACTTTTTTTGTGGCCGGCCCGCATTCAAGGATCTCGGAAAGGATCTCCGGCAGGGGTATCAGGCTGTGGAATTCCTTTGATAATTCCGGTTCATCCCTGTCCGATAGCTCGGCGACCCGGTGGAGGACGCCCACGGTAATGGCCTTGCCGCAGGATGGACACAGGCCCTTGTAGTCCCTTGTCTCTTCGGGCCGGAGCCTCACCCCGCACTTCCGGTGCCCGTCAAGGTGGTACTTTCCCTCTTCCGGATAAAACTCGATGGTCCCTAAAAACCCGGTTTTATTGGTCATCGCATAGGTTATCTCGTTATAATCCAGTCCCGTATCGAATATATTCGCCTCCCTGCCCAGTTTTGAAGGAGAATGGGCGTCGGAATTGGATACCAGGAGATAGTCGTCCAGTGACGAGAGCATCCGGTTCATGGGAGGGTCAGATGACAGGCCTGTTTCAAGGGCATGGATATGCTTTGTGAGGTCTCCGAAGCATTCCTCAAGGGCGTCAAAGCCTGATTTGGAGCCGAAGACAGAGAACCAGGGGGTCCAGATATGGGCAGGGATGAAAAAGGCGCGTTCGCTCGCATCAAGGGTCATTTCAAGCAGGTCCCTTGAATCAAGCCCCAGAATCGGTCTGCCGTCTGATCTTATGTTTCCCACCCGGTCCAGGGCCCTATTCAATCTCTCAGCCGATTCAAAGTCCGGCATAAGGATCAGGTGATGGACCTTCCTTGTCTTCCCGCCCCTCTTGTATATACAGCTTATCTCCCCTGAAAGCAGGAAACGCATCGGTCTCCTGCATGATTCCGGTACATCCTTTTCAACTGCCTTTTCCAGCCCCGGTTTCAGACGGTAAAGGCCGTTTTCCGCATCGACCAGCTTTTCCCGGAGTTCGGCGATCCAGCCTGGATGGGTGAAGTCGCCCGTCCCCAGGAGGGTGATGCCCTTCTTTTTGGCCCAGAGGCAGAGATTTTCAGGATCAAGGTTACGCGAGGTGGCCCTGGAAAAATGGGAGTGTATATGGAGGTCTGCGATGAATTTCATGGGGTGATAATTATCCATACTTCAGGGCGTGTCAACCTCCTTTACCCAGCAGGAATTTAGTCATAATGGCAGGAACTGTATTTCTTTTCAATGGGATGGCTATAAAAGGGCTCAAGGCACAGGACTTGAGGTAAAACCCTGCTGCACTTTTCTTTCCCTTGCGCCCTGCGCCCTATGCCCTACGCCCCTTTTCTATTGCGCCCATTTGGTGGAAATAGTCGTCCATGGTTGAAACAAGGGATGCCCTGTCCCTTATCTTTGTTATCTTTTCCCTGAAAAGGCAGCTCCCCGCAAGACCCTTTGTATAGCGAATGAGGAGCCCCCTCATATAAAATACAGCCCGGTGCTCACCCATGTATTGGGAAATGTATCCATAGTGTTCCATAATCAGGGCCCTACGCTCTGAAAGATCAGGCTCCCGGACAGGTTCACCCTTATCCATCTGGAGTATCTGTTTGAAAATCCATGGATTTCTTGTGGCCGCCCTTCCAATCATTACCCCGTCACAACCGGTCCGCTTTTTCATCTCAAGGGCATCGGAAGGATGAATTATGTCCCCGTTGCCCAGGACCGGGATGCCTGCACGCTCCTTTACCTCGCCGATAAGGGACCAGTCCGCCCGGCCCCCATAGCCCTGGGTCGCGAATCTCGGGTGAAGGGTGACGGCGTCCGCGCCATAGTCCTCCGCCAGACGTGCGACCTCAAGGGCGACCGGCTTTTCCGGAGACCAGCCGGCCCTTATCTTCACCGTGAGAGGGACGGTGCAGGCGGTCCGCACTGCGGACACAATCTCTTTTATTTTGTCAAGGTCACGCAGGAGGGACGCACCGGCGCCTGTACCGGTTACCTTTTTTACCGGACAGCCCATATTGATGTCTATAATGTCGGCTCCCGCCTCCACCGCCATATCGGCGGCGAGGGCCATGACACTGGGAACTGAGCCGAAGATCTGGACGGCGAGAGGCCTTTCATCGGGGACGCTCCGGAGGTACTCAAGGGTCTTCTTCTGGCGCATTTTGAGTCCCATGGCGCTCACCATTTCCGTGGTTACAAGCCCCGCCCCCAGGCCCCTGACCATCAGACGAAAGGGAAGATTGGTGATTCCGGCCATGGGCGCCATGACCAGCCAGTTTTCTATCTTTTGTGTGCCAATCCTTAACATGAGGTCATCTTAGATAAATTGTGCTGTAAATACAATCATTGTCCTGGTAAAATATGCCCGTTCCAAAAAGATAACTATATGAAACCTGTCTTTTAGCGAGAGGAAAAATCATGACCGAAAAGACCTGCCCTGCACCCGAGCCCTTTAAGGCCATGATCTGGAATATCCTCTTTTTGACCCTGATTTTCTTTCTCTCCTTTATAAGCCGCTTCATATTCGCGCCTCTAATGCCCTTCATAGGAGTTGATCTGGGACTGACCCACGGCCAGGCTGGTTCAATCTTTCTTATAGGTTCAGTGGGCCTCTTTGCGGGTTCAATAAGCGCGGGTTTTATCTCCGTCCGCATCAATCACAGGGGGAATCTTATTCTTTCCACATTCGGCGTCGGCTTTGTCCTTCTGATATGCGCCATATGGGGATCATTGTGGGCTATTCGAATATCAATGCTGACCCTCGGCATAGCAGCAGGACTTAACCTACCGTCCAACATGGCCACGATCACGGCAATGGTGAGCAGGCAGGACTGGGGCAAGGCGCTGGCCCTGCAACAGATGGCTCCTCCAATGAGCCTTATTCTGGGGCCTTTGCTGGCTGTCGTGTTTACGGCGTGGTTCTCCTGGCGAATTCCCCTGGCATTCCTTGGTCTGCTTTCCATAGGCGTGGGATTGGCCTTCACGCGGGCCGGGCAATTGGGGAATTTCCAGGGAGACAGGCCAAAGGTCTCTCTTCTCAGGGTTGTTTTGGCCCACAGGTCATTCTGGCTCATGGTAATCCTGTTTGCCCTCGGCATGGGCGGTCAGGTAGGTGTGTACGCCATGCTCCCGCTGTTCCTGGTGACCGAGCGAGGCATGGATGCAGACCTGGCTAACACATTGATAGGGTTATCCCAGATATCTGCCCTCTTTATGACCTTTTTCGCGGGGTGGGTAACAGATAAAATAGGTGAAAAAAGGGCCATTGTACTCTTTTTAATGTGTTCGGGGATCGTCACTATACTAATGGGCCTCCTGTCGGGGCCATGGCTCAAGGCAATCATCTTTATTCAGCCCGCCCTGATAGTCTGCTTTTTCCCTGCCGGATTCGCGGCCCTTGCCAGAATAGTCCAGACGAATATCCGGAGTCTTGCGACCGCGTGGGCCACGCCCACGGCCTTTATCCTGGGCGGGGGGGTCTTCCCGGCCGCCCTCGGTTTCATGAGCGAGACCTTCAGCTTCGGATTGGGCATATCCCTGGCAGGCTGTGTTATTGCTGTCGGTTCTCTGCTCGCGCCTTTCCTGGACTTGATCGAAGACATGGAGGAAGGCTGCTGAAAAATGAACTAAAATAGAAAGGGGTGAAAAAAAGCATGAAAATTTCCATAACCATAATAATATCGGCCCTTATCGCCCTTTTAGCAACAAACGGCATTTCTTATGGTAAAATCCCGGATGCCGCTTCAGGGCAAGAGTCCGCGGGGTCATCCGTCGATTTTGATCATTCACTGGATAACCTCAAGAAAAGAATCGATGAACTGAAAAAACAGCTTGAGGAGCTTGCAAAGGAAGTCAAAAGGGCCCCGGAGGGTGAAAGGATCAAAATACTCAAGAAGGAACTGGAACGACTCCAGGAGGAGATAAAGAGAAGCGGAGAGGCTGCAAGGGAAAAGATTGAGAAAGAGGTTATTCCCAGGCTGAAGGAGGAGATCGAAAGGCTCAAAGAGAAATTTATGAGACCGGAAGAGGAAAAACCTGGAGATCCAGTCGAGATCTAAGGGGCCTTAGAAAGATCAGTATTCAGTATCAGGTTAAGATGATGATTGAAGAACCCATAAAGCTCAACAGGCTTGAACTGAAAAACAGGATTGTCAAGGCCTCCATGGTGGAGAATATGGCCACCGAGGGCGGGGAGGTCACCGACCGGTTGATAGGGCTTTACCGCCGTTTCGCCGCAGGAGGGGCCGGTCTTCTGATCACGGGAGGGGCCTATGTCCAGAGTAACGGCCGCTCGGTCAAGTACCTGATTGGCGCCCATGAGGACAGGCTCATCCCGCGTATGATGGATCTGACCGGAACCGTCCATGATCTTGACAGCAGGATTATTCTCCAGATCTACCACTGTGGTAGACAGACGCTGCCGGAACTGGTTGATAATGACGTGGTCGCGCCGAGTCCGGTCAAGGATTCCCTCACAGGGGTGGTGCCCCGGGCGATGAGAAGCGAGGAGATCGAGGAGGTCATCCATTCCTTTGGCAAATCGGCTAAACGCGCACTTGAGGCCGGTTTTGACGGGGTGGAAGTGATGGCAGGACATGGGTACCTGATCAATCAGTTCCTTTCCTCAAGGACCAATCACAGGGAGGATCAATGGGGGGGAGACCTCGAAAACAGGGCAAGATTCCTTTTCAGGATAATCAAGGAAGTAAGGGATAACGTTGGACCCGAGTTTCCCCTTCTGGTGAAGCTGAACACGGAAGACCAGCTCAAAAGGGGTTTCACGGTGGAGGAAAGCGCGTGGGTGGCTGAAAAACTTGCCGGGCTCGGCGTGGACGCGATAAAGTTCACGGGAGGGACCTTTGAATCCGCCCTCAATATCAGCAGGGGAGACATCCCCGCAAAAGAGATCCTTGAAAATTACAGGGGGTGGCAGAGATTTAAGATAAAACTCATTATCAGCGCCATGAAGAAGAAGTTCAGCTTCAGGGAGGCATACTTCCTTGACAATGTGAAAAGGATCAGACCGAAAATAAAAATACCTGTAATCCTGGTTGGGGGGCTCAGGTCTCCGGCCCTAATGGAAGAGATACTCCAAAGGGGTCACGCGGACATGATCGCCATTGGACGTCCCCTCATACGCGAACCTGACTTCCCACTCAAGATCTTACAGGGTGACCTGGGCCTTCCTAAATGCATCAACTGCAACCGCTGTTTCATAAGGATCAGCCAGGCCAAATCCCTGCGATGCTATGCGAATTAAAACTTGATCCTCTCGATCTCTGATTCACGGCCGCTGAATTCCATAGACCAGAAGAAGGCCTCACCTTTATGTATCCTGAAAATCGCGAGGCGGGGATCATCAGGGGTCTCGATCCCCATGTTCTTTAAAAAGGGCCTGTCTTCAAGGACCTTGGCCTTGAGTGCCGGGTCATCGAGGAACTCGACCTCTCCGGCGGCTCTCAGCACCTTGCCCGGGCTCCCATCCGGCCCCGGTCCATAGAAGCATAATTCTACCTTGCCGTTGATCTGGAGCTGCTTGCACACGGCCTTCGTGTACCATGCCTGAAAATAGAAACCGGTTTCGTCTGCAAACCACATGCCTAACGGCCTGACCCTTGGCTGACCCTTATCATCGGTCGCTAAATACGCTATACGCTGCTCATTCGCAAATTTAACACAATCCTTGAAATCCATTCTGTTCTCCTTTCCTTTTCAAAAACCAGTTTATAAAATGTGCCGCCTAACAGCCTTCGTTTTATTGCTCCTTATCGCTCATCCGGCGGGGTGCTTTGACAAACGCTCATAAGCCAGCAGGTAAAATGCCGCCAATCCACGGTACGGCTTGAAGGGTGATAATTTTCTCATGGCCCCCTGTGGCGATAAACGCCGTCCGCGGCCGAGATAGCGACCAACGACACTTCTTATGCCAAGATCATCAGCGGGGACCCGGTCCGGACGGCTCAGGCCTCGAACAAGGAAATAATCTGCTGACCAGGGTCCAAGACCCCGTTCCTGGAGAAGAAGGGATCTGACATCCTCGTCGGACATTGTCTCTAACCGGTCAAGATCAAGCAGTCCATTAGCCACCCTATAGGCCAATCCCTTTACATACTCCGCTTTACGCCGGGAAAGTCCGCATGTCATGAGATGGGCGATTGAACTCTCGCTCAACCTTTTCGGGGTTGGAAAGGCCCAGAGGCCGTTTACAGGGTCGCCACATCGTTCGATGAGCCGCGCCTTGATATGATAAGCAGCCACCAGAGAGATCTGTTGCTCGGTGATGGCTGTGACCAGCATCTCAAACAGGGATGCAGGGCGCATGGGCTTGAGGCCGGGAAGCTCTCTTGTTATCGGTCCCAAGACCGGGTGGGATGCCGCAATCCCGTAGAATGGCCGCAGATCCAAATCAGCGAAGACGATCCATTTGGCAATCCGTTTGACCTCTGATGTACTGTCCGCAAAATCGGTCGATATCTCCAAAGCAGGAGGATCTCGACGGACCTGGCGCAATTCCAATACTACCGGGTTATCCTGGATTCTGACCGCGGTGCGAAGAAAAGGGGAATCCTGCAACAGATCAGGCGAAAAACTTCTCGCAATACGCAGACACAATTCGAAATCATGCGGACCGACCAGCGAAATGGATAGGACAGTCATATTAATACCGATGGCCTATGTTCTTCATTTACTACTTTCTGACTAAAAGTTTTCTATTCTATACGTTTTTTTATCGATTCCGGTCTGTTCGCAATTGAATTCTTAAGTCAGACTTGTCGGAGCTAAGGTTTATTCTGTGGCCAAACCTTTCGATTTTAAATTGCGCTCCAACAGTTTTGCATACAGCTTCAATATTCTCCACCGCAACAATAATATCGAGATCAAGGCTGACAATCGGCTCGGCATATGCGTTCACGGCAAGCCCCCGATAACGCAATATTTTGCCCTCAATTTGGTTAGGGCATCGAGGAAAATCTGGATTATGTCTTCTTTGCAATTGGATACGGCATTTAAAAATTCTTTCTTGGTCGTTTAATTGTTGATCCTTTGTTATCGTCGCAA
>CAZGIZ010000067.1:0-4793 GCA_964526655.1 uncultured Desulfobacteraceae bacterium
CGCAAGGGGCGGTTCACAGAGATAACCGGACCTTAGTCGGGTAATGAATCCGCCAGAGGCGGACAAGTGTTCACCCTGTTTAATTTCCCGGAGGGAACCCTATTCAACAGGGTAAACCCACAGTTCTTTGAATAAAATCGCCTTGTGATTTTATAAAGCGGCTTCGCTGAGGCATTAAGGGTTCACATATAGGGGACTTCCCTTACCCTAAACAATGTCGAAGGGTCACCCCATAAGCCCTTCGGCCTTGAGACCTGTCGACGAGTTCAGGTCGAGTCGCTCAGGGCCGAAGGGTTCACGCCCCCCGGCAAACCGGGATCTTCGACATGCCGGGCGTACACAATGCTCTTGCAGCAGATCGCAAAAACCGCGTCCGATGAAGAGCCCGTTCAAATACTCTGGAAGTTCTTTATTGCGAAATACTGAAAAATCAATTATCATTAAATTAGCTATATTTATTTTTATGAGGAGAGTAATATGGATATTTCATTACCTTTAGACAAAATGACAAGTCTGGATAAAATAGCGGTAATGGAGAAACTATGGGATGATCTCTGTCGTGATCCTGAATCCATTTCATCGCCAGAATGGCACAAGGAAGTCTTACAGGCGAGGGAAAGGGAGCTAAGCGAAGGGAACGCAAAATTTATAGCTTTTGATCGTGCTAAGGAAAGAATCAGGAATCAGACCAAATGAGAGTCGAGATCCTTGATTCTGCCGAGAAAGATTTAATCGACGGTTTCAAATTTTATGAAAGTCAGTCGATAGGACTTGGTAATTATTTTCTTGATTCTCTCTTTTCAGACATAGAATCGCTCCACCTCTATGCCGGCATTCACGCCCTCCATTTCGGATATCACCGTTTGCTTTCAAAAAGATTTCCCTTCGCCATTTATTATAAGCTACAAAAGGATGTCATTCGGGTCTATGCTGTCTTGGATTGTCGTAGGAGCCCCGCATGGATTAGAAATAAACTTTCGTAATCTTCGAACCAGTGCCTGCACGAGGACCGCTTGTAATCTCGCAGCCTGTGAGGCGCATCGTTGTTTAGAGGTCTGATGGGGATAGGGTATAAGGTGTAAGGTGTAAAGTGTAGAGTTGAAAAGAATAAGGGATGGGATAATTTTAGGGGGTGTAAAGGACCACGAGGCATTGGGTTGTCTCGCTGCCTGAATTTTTCAGCTTGTGGGGTATCTCCGAATTGAAATGTATGCTCTCCCCGACCTTCAGGTGATTCAACTTATGATCCAGGGTCAGTTCAAGGCTCCCTTCCATGACATAGATGAACTCCTCCCCCTCGTGTTTGTAAGCCACGGGCTTGTGGGCCTGCATGGGTTCTATGGTGATCATGAATCCCCTTAGATGCTGGTTCTCCGCGGCCGGGGTCAGGGTCCGGTAGTAGTAATTCTTGGTCCTTCTAATAAAGGCCTGGGCCCTCTGATCCTGGATCGCGGCCTTTTCTTCGTCCCTCAGGAAGGTCCCCGGATCCACATCAAGGGCCTTTGAAAGACTCAGTAGAAAGCTCACCGAAGGGACCACTTCATTAGTCTCGACCTGCTGGATGAATTCAGGCGACTGGCCCGTTCGCTGGGCGAGATCCTCGACACTCCAGTCATGGGACTCCCTGAGTTTCTGAAGCTTATCACCTAACCCGTTCCCCTCTCCCCTGGCCGAATCCTTCACGAACGCATCCGCGATATCCCGCATCACGGCCTGCTTCACCCGGGCCGTAAAGACAGGAAGGAAGCTTTTTGCATCGGCCACGACCCCTAAGTCTGCTACATGGAAGATGGGAGAATCGGGGTCCCGGTTAATGGCCACGATGTTTTTGGATTCCATTATCCCGGCCGTGTACTGGATCGCGCCCGAAGTGCCGACAGAGACAAGCAGTTCCGGCCTGACCCTCTTGCCTGTCTGCCCTATCAGCCTCTCCTCGTCTACCCAGTGATTGAGGACAGGCGGACGGGTCGCGCCCACCTCGCCGCCAAGCGCCGCCGAGAGTTCGCGCACCAGGCCGAATCCGTCCGAATTTCCCATGCCGGCCCCGCCGACAACCACGGTTCCGGCCTCTTCCAGCCTCCGCCGTCCAACCTGCTCCCCTGAAAATGATATACGATTGAGCCTTTTATCGACCTCAAGATCATCTGTCCTGATCCTCTCTACCGTGCCTGGGGTCCCTCTGACATCGACCGCCTGGAAGGCATGGGGCTGGACAGTCATGAACCCGGTCACGTCCTTATCTGAAAAGGTCAGCCTGGCCATTATTTCGCCGCCCCAGGATGGACATCCGGTCACGATTTCCATATCTTCAACATGCAGTTCAGCGCAATCGGCGATAAGGCCGGCCCCGCGCCGACGCGCGCAGCGGGCGGCAATCTCCCGGCAAAAATCCGTGAGGGTAAAGAGCACGGCCTTAGGCGGCATCTTCTCAATGGCCTTAAGGAGGGCCAGTGCATGGACATCGGCCCTGATAAATTCGAGTGCGGGATTTTCAAGCAGGTATACCCTGTCAGCCCCTTTTGATGTGCAGGTCTCTGCCGCTTCCTCGGAGTTGATAAAACCCTGTGACGACATTGGTATGATAGCCGCGGCCCTGCCTGACAGAGAAGCTGCAAGGGCCCGCGCCCCGGCCAGGACATTGAGGCACAGCCCAAAGAGTCTCTGGTTTCTGAGGTCGATATATACCCATATATCTTTGTTATTGTTGCCAGCCATCATCTACCCTATCAGTCCAGATTCTCTCAGTCTTTTTAAAAGCGCGTCAGCCTGTTCCTCGACCGTGCCAGTGATAAACTCGCACTTTCTTTTTCGCCTGATCCTGCTCATGGAGATCAGGCGGGTTGGAGAGCCCTTCTCACCCGCCAGTTCAGGAGAAATCTTGAGGTCATCAAGGTCCACTCTCTCAATGGGCCTCTTCCCGAATGCCTCCTCAATTCCTATAAGGGCGGAGTCCCTGGCCTGAACCGCGGCCGGGTGCATTGTTAAGACACAGGGCATGGAGACCTCGTATTTTTCAATAAATTCATCTACCCTACGTTCCACCATGAGACCCGAACCCTTGTACTCGATTATGTGCGCCCCGGCAATAAATGGAAGATCAAGGAGGACGGCGGTCTGGGGGCCTACCTGACCCGTGTCGCTGTCCGAGGTGCGCACCCCGAAAAGGATCAGGTCAAAGGACCCGAGCCTGGAAATGGCCGCGGCCAGGACCGATGAGGTAACAAGGGTATCTGAACCCGCGAGAGAGGGATCGGATATCAGAACTGCCCGGTCCACACCCATGGACATGGCCTCATAGAGGGCGATGACCCCTGCCTCGGGCCCCATGGAGAGGGCGGTCACCTCCCCGCCCCTTTCCTCGCGCAGCGCCAGTGCCGTTTCAAGGGCCGGCCTGTCAAAGGGATTCAGTGCGCAGGTCTCCGGCAGCCGGACCACCCGGCCGTCCGGGGCGTCCAGGACAACGGCCTTGATGCAGACGAGGATGTTTAGGCTCATGCAATCCTTTCCGTGCTGATAATGTCGGTTTCAATTCTTGCAGGTGTCTGTAATTCCAATATACGCGGCGCAAGGCTCAGGGCGTAGGGCGAAAGGAAAACAAAGAGATTGAAGGACGATTTTTAACCTTATGCCTTGCGCCCTGTGCCTTGCGCCTTGTGCCTTACTTATACTCTTCGAGAACACTCCTTGCTATGACTATTCGATGGATTTCGGCCGTGCCTTCATAGATCCTCGTGATCCTCGCGTCCCTGTAATAGCGCTCAACCGGATAGGACTTGATATAGCCGTATCCCCCATGGATCTGGACCGCCATGTCGGCCACCTTGCTCGATATCTCCGAGGCATAAAGCTTTGCCATCGCAGATTCCCTTGAAAAGGGTCTCCCGCTGTCCCTCAATGCCGCTGCCCTGTGGATCAGGAGGCGGGCCGCGTCCACCTGTGTGGCCATGTCCGCTATCATTATCTGGACCGCCTGGTGTCTGGAGATGGGAACGCCGAACTGGTGACGCTGCTTGGAATACCTTACCCCCTCCTCCATGGCGGCCTGGGCAATTCCAAGGGCCTGGGCCCCTATACCTATCCTTCCGGCGTCCAGGGCCATGAGCCCGATCTGCATGCCCTGGCCCTCCCTGCCAAGGAGATTCCCGGCCGGAACACGGCAATCATGCAGGCGGATGGAAGACACAGGATTAGCACGATTTCCCGAGAGGTCCTCCAGATCGCCGACCTCAAAGCCTGGAGTCCCGCGCTCGACCACGATCACGCTCAGGCCCCTGTGTCCCGCCTCCCGGTCTGTTTTTGCGAATATTAGACACGTATCCGCCACTGCACCGTTTGTAACAAGGACCTTGTTCGCATTCAGGATATAGTGATCACCGTTACGGACCGCGGTAGATTCAATCCCTGACGCGTCGGAACCCACATTGGGTTCGGTAAGGCAGAAGGCCCCGATCTTTTCACCCCTGGCAAGGGGCGGGACCCATCTCTGTTTCTGTTCCCCGGACCCGAAGGCCACAATCGGGAAGACACCGACCGTGTTGTGGACGGTCACACAGAGTCCCAGCCCGGCGCAGGCCCTCGAGATCTCTTCAATAACAATGGAATAACTGATCGTGTCCATGCCGGCGCCGTCCAGCTCAGGGGGGGCCTGTATCCCGAAATATCCGAGCTTTCCCATTTTTTCAACGACCTCCCAGGGGAACCGGGCCTCCTGGTCTATATCCCCGGCAATGGGCTGGATCTCCCGGTCGCAGAAGGCCCTGACCGAACGCCTGACAAGGGTATGTTTTTCCGAT
>CAZGIZ010000067.1:4893-24029 GCA_964526655.1 uncultured Desulfobacteraceae bacterium
TATTCATAAAAACCGCGGCCGGTCTTGCGGCCGAGCCATCCTGCCTCCACATATTTTCTGAGAAGTGGGCAGGGCCGGTATTTCGAGTCCTTGAATCCCTCATACATCGTCTCCATGATGGCCAGGCAGGTGTCCAGGCCGATAAGATCCGCGAGGGTCAGGGGCCCCATGGGGTGGTTCATTCCCAGTTTCATGACCGTGTCGATATCTTCCCTTGTTCCCACACTCTGATAGAGACAGAAGACCGCCTCATTGATCATGGGCATCAGTATCCGGTTGGCTATGAAGCCAGGATAGTCGTTTGCCAGGGCCGGTGTCTTCCCGAATTTCTCGGCCAGGGCCCAGGTAATCTTAAAGGTCTCATCCGATGTGGCTATTCCCCGGATCACCTCGACGAGCTTCATCACTGGGACCGGATTCATGAAATGCATGCCTATAACCTTCTCCGGCCTCTTGGTCTGGGCGGCAATCCGGCCGATGGGTATCGAGGACGTGTTGGTCGCCAGGATCACATCCTTGCCGCAAATCTCATCCAGATCCTTGAAGATCTTAAACTTTAAATCTTCCCTCTCCACGGCCGCCTCCACCACAAAGTCGGCGGAGCCCATGTCCTTGAGTGAGACGCTGGTCTTGATCCTCCCTAAGGTCGCGTCCCTGTCCTCCTTTGAGATCTTGCCCTTTTCCAGACTCCGGTCAAGATTCTTTGTTATGGTTCCCATCCCCCGCTGTATAAATTCGTCCGCGATATCGTTCATGATCACATCGACCCCGCTCATGGCGGCTACCTGGGCGATCCCGTTTCCCATTTGACCGGCGCCGATCACTCCGAAAGTTTTTACCTCCATCTCTTCCTCCTTTTTACTTATGAATAATTTTCAGTTATCTTGATTTACCCTTGCGCCCCATGCCCTGCGCCATGGGCCTTATTCATCAATATCCCCTATCTCTTTACAACCATTGCCACCGCTTCCCCGCCGCCGAGGCAGAGGGCGGCAAGACCGGTCTTTTTATCCTGTTTCATCATCTCATAGAGCAGGGTAACCAGGACCCTGCACCCGCTGGCGCCTATAGGGTGCCCCAGGGCGACCGCCCCGCCGTTCACGTTCACCCTGGCCTGATCGAGGCCCAGCTCCCTCAATATGGCCACCGAAGACCCGCTGAAGGCCTCGTTTATCTCGAAAAGGTCTACATCCTCCAGAGAGATCCCTTCTTTTTTCAGGCATTTCGGTATCGCCCAGATTGGCGCCACCAGGACATACTTCATGTCTATTCCGTAGGAGGCCTGGGCCCCCACCGTGGCAAGGACCTCGCAGCCAAGCTCTTCGGCCTTTTCCCTGGACATGACAACTACGGCCGAGGCCCCGTCGCTTATGATCGAGGCGTTGCCTGCAGTCCCCTTCCCGTCCTTTTTAAAGGCCCCGGGCATCTTCGACAGGATCTCATAGCTTGTCTCCCTTGGGCATTCATCCTGATCAAAGATGATCGGCTCCCCCTTCCGCTGGGGGACCTCCACCGCAACAATCTCGTCCCTGAACCTGCCGGTGCTGATAGCTTTGAGGGCCCTCCGGTAGGACTCATCAGCAAAACGATCCTGGTCCTCCCTGCTGACGTTGTATTTCTCTGAGCAGAGCTCATTGGAGATCCCCATGTGAAAATCGTTCACAACATCCCATAGGCCGTCATGGACCATATGGTCTTCTATCCTGGCCGTGCCCATCCGGTATCCGGTGCGGCCCTTTTCCATATAGTAGGGGGCCATGCTCATGCTCTCCATACCGCCGGCCACAACCACCTCCGCGTCCCCGGCCTGTATGGCCTGGGCAGCGAGCATAACGCTCTTGAGTGAAGATCCGCAGACCTTATTTACGGTTATGCACTCCACCTCCCAGGGCATCCCTGCCTGAACCGCGGCCTGTTTGGCGGGATTCTGGCCGTATCCGCAGGGCAGCACCATTCCCATGATAGCCTCATCAACCGCCTCCTTGCCGATGCCGGCGCGCCTGACCGCCTCTTCGATCACGACCGCCCCGAGCTTCGTGGCGGGTATGTTTCCTATTTTCCCATTAAAGGCCCCTATGGCAGTGCGGACACCGCTTACAATAACAACTTCCTTCATTAGTTGATCTCCTCTCCTTTTATAGTAAAAAACCCCCTATAGCTGAATCTTTGACACACCCATCTAAACTCCAGTCATATGGAAAGGACGTGACTCTGCTCTAACCCCTAAGAGGTATACTGATAGAGGCAGGCAATGTTTTTCACTTCCAGGGGAATCTTTTATTACCACTCTACTTCACTGCGGTCCAGTAATTTCAGGTCATTTGCTTACATGGATGTCATATCCCGGAAATTCATGATCCATCGTTTCATAGAATAACCCCCCTTTTCTGTCAAGCTTGACAATAAGGGGTTCCGGTTTATTTTTCATATCAGGTAAAGATCGCTGTCAAGGGAAAGGACATTCTTAATGCTCAGAAAATTAGTTGTGGGTCCCTATCAGGCCAATTGTTATGTCCTCGGATGCAAGGAGACCATGGAGGGACTTGTTATAGATCCCGGCGACGAGGTCTATCGAATCGTGAAGACCATATCGGGAATCGGCCTCATAATAAAATACATCCTCATCACCCACGGGCATATGGATCATGTTGGGGGCGCCGCGGAACTGAAGCGCATCACGGGAGCCCCCGTCTGCATCCACCCACTGGATGCCAGGGGCCTGGGATTTCCTCCTGATCAGGAGCTGGGGGAAGGACGGGATCTCCGGCTCGGCACTTACAGGCTCAGGGTACTTCACACTCCAGGTCATTCCCCGGGCGGTGTCTGCTTTCAGGCCCCGGGCGCGGTATTTACCGGTGACACCCTCTTTGCCGGCTCCATAGGAAGAACGGATTTCCCAGGGGGCGACCACCAGGGTCTCATCAAAGGGGTCAGATCAAAGTTATTCACCCTTGACGGGACTATTCGGGTGTATCCGGGCCACGGTCCTTCCAGTACAATCGAAAGGGAGCGGAGGACAAACCCTTTTTTTCAGTAATTCGTGTACGTCCAACCATGACTCCTGGTTTCCCATGACCTACACCGACCTTTTCCGTGGACATAAACATCCAAAACCACTATAATAAATCCCTGTGAGAGGGGATTTTTTTATTGTGGGTTTCTACATAAAACGCAGACGAAAACGTCCAAGGTCATGGAGAAGATCCCTAAAGCTTTACCTGGCAATAATTGTCATCTGCTTTGTGGTTGGGGCCGCTGTCCATCTACTCATAGAGGCGGGTAATGAGACTTCCATAGAGGCTCAAAAATTGCAAGAACTGGACCTGGAGAAAACGGCCCGTGAGAAACTCGAAAAAGAGAAGATCACTTCCCAGGGCAAAAAAACACCTCCCATCCAGGAACAGGAATATGTGACCCCTGAAAACCTGAGGTACATCTATGGGATCTTGCGTGATAGGCTGGACCCTGAAGACATAGAAAGGATCAGGAAAGTCTACAAGGAGCTTTCCTCAAATAAATTCTAAGACGCCCCCGCTTGACTCCTAAAGCGGGGATATTTATCAGCCTGACTCCAGAGGCACGAATGCCCTATAGATGGTCGCCTCTCCCCTGATACTGTATCCTCTGACGGCCGCTGGGACAAACACTGAGACTCCCCTGCTAAGGTCGAGCCATGCCCCGTCGACCTGATCCGTTAGGCGCGCTTCTCCCTCCGTACATATCATTATCTCAGCGCTTCTCTCTTGGGGACTCTCGTAGAGATTTTTTCCCTGGGAAAGGGAAATCCGCTCAAGCATGAATTCCTCGGCGTCTGTTTGGTAAACGGCAACTCCCTCTCCCTCCCTCCTGGGCCGCAGTATTTCCACCCTATGGGGAGAGTAGTCAAGGATGTCTGCAAACTCATTTAGATCGGTGTGTTTCGAGGTGAGACCGCCCCTTATCACGTTATCTGAATTGGCCATGAGCTCAAGACCCGCACCCTCGAGATATGCATGGGGTTCTCCCGGAGAGATATACATGGCCTCTCCCGGGTCCAGGCGCACCAGGTTCATGAACAGGGGGGAGAGGGCCCCCATATCTCCGGGAAAGTCCTGATTGAGCCTCCCGATCCATTCAAACACCTTACCAGGGTCGTCAGCGCGATCATTTGAAACGGCAACCACCTCTTTAAGGACGCGGCCCTGCCTCTCCTTGTCCATGGTCATCAGGGAGACAAAAAAGCGCTTTAGGCCTTCCTCCTCGGGCCGGTCTCTCAAAAGACCCAGTCCTAAATCCTTTGCCTGGGCCCCGACCCGCTCCATTAACCGGAGTATTTCCTCGATACGGCGAAAACCCTTTAGGGCCCAAAAGGGCCTCAAGGCGCAGATAAGCTCGGGTTTGTGGTTTTCATCCCTGTAGTTCCTCTCTGGCGCCCCAAGACCTATCTTGCCCCGGTTTTCCCTATTAAAGCCCTTCCTTGCCTGTTCCCTGTCCGGGTGGGCCTGTATTGAAAGGGGTCTTGCAGCCGCCAGTACCTTGAATAGAAAAGGCAGTTTATTTGAGAATTTTCCGGCAACGGAAGGGCCGAGAGCCCCTTCTGGGTCCGTGTCGATCAATTCAATCAGGGAGCTTTTTCCCCCATCACGAAAAATCATTGAAGGCGCCCTGGGATGTGCCCCCATCCACATCTCCGCCTGGGGCGACTCTGCCGATGACGGCTCGCCTGTAAGCTCAGGGATAAAGGTCCTTGAACCCCAGTCATATTCCATGATACTGTTTTTCAAGACAAGAATGGTGCTCAATAATAGACTCCCTCTATCCTTGCCGGACACCTGGAAGAAGAGGAGACAAGCAAGGGGTAAATAAGGACTAATTGGCAAATATACTGTTAAGGTTACCCTTTTAAATAGTATTATGCTATCATTTTCGATCTAAAATTCAGAGAATATTCTTATAATGGGATCTTGAGATCCAGTGAGGAGGAATTTCATGTTTACCCTCGTATCGGAAGAGACCTATTCGGACGGGCAGATTATTTTTGATGAGGATAGTTCCGGGGACTGGGTCTATGTGGTCCTTTCGGGTTCAGTGGAAATCTTTAAAACTATCAAAGGTAATAAATACACCATAGAAGTACTGAAAGAGGGTGAGGTCTTCGGTGAATTAAGCTTTATTGGAGGGATTAGGCGGACGGCCTCTGTCCGGGCCCTGGGAGAGACCACTGTAGGCATTATTGATAGAGACAGCCTGGATCAGGAATTCAACAAACTCTCTTCCGATTTCAGGTCAATCCTCGTTACGGCGGTCAGGAGGTTTGAAAAAATGCTCGACAGGGTGACCGGCTTTTCAGTGAGATCGGCGCCGCGCAGCCTGAGGACCCTTTCGGTTTCCTACAGGGACAAACAGAGTTTTATCAAGGCATACACGGATAATGTCAGCAACGGGGGCATCTTTATCAAGACAGGTACCCCCCTCAGTAAAGGTGAACAATTTTCCCTCAAACTCCAACTTCCTGGCCTGCCCGACCCGCTTCAGATCAGATGCGCGGTTGTCTGGTCAAAAAGAGGTGAAGAAGGCAAGGATAAGCAACCTTCAGGCATGGGAGTCAAGTTTATTGAGATGAGCAATTCGGACAAGGAAAAGTTACAAAAATATATTAGTTCTTAGCTATAATATAATGAAATAGACTACTATTATATTATATCATATTATTTTATAATTTATTACTCAAATAACCCGCCTTCCACCTATTTAAGCTCCATATCTGTAAAAGACATGAAAAATTTAACCTAACTGCCCTTCCTGCCGATAAAGAGATGAGAGAAACCGGCACGATCATTGAATAAAAATGTGGCCTTTTCGGGAAAGATACGTGGATTAGAACAATATGGATAATATGACCACTTCAGACAAGCTCCTTGCCCAGGACGATATCGACGCCCTTCTTGGTGAAGCCGGTATAGAGGGGGACTACGATTCAAAAAAAAATAAGCAGGAGGAAGTATATAAGGCGCCGAAAAAGAAACCTGTCGTGCGGTTTGCAAAGCGGTCGGATGAAGAGGTAAAGGACACCGTCTTCCTGCTCTATAACAAGGCCTATCTGAAACGAGATGACGATGTCAAGGTCATCTGGAATGCGCTTGGGACCCTCCCCATGGTCTCCGGTTCGACCTTGAAGATCCAGGATTCATCCTATGTGAGCCTGGGAATCCTGCATGAAAACCATCTGGTTGTGAAATGCAGTGAGGAAAATGAATGATAACGGACATTATGCCTTTGATTTGGCATATTATCAGTCAAAATAGTGACAAGCCGTCAAAATATCCATCAAGATAGGTATAAAAAATGGATTGTCTTTTTATGTCAAGATCATAACCATCTGTAAATTCTTAAAAAATCTTGATTGGCTATTTCGGCACAATTTCTGCTTAATTAATTGAACGATATTTAATACGTTTTAGAAATACCGGATTTTTATGTCATGCCTTTTCAACCCCGGGGCATGGGTGTTGATCACCAAATAACCCTTGTCATTGATGGGATATTCCGTGTTTTCCAGGCGTTCTCCTGGATCCCGACAATCCCACGGGAGCGGGGAATTCATGGTTTCCAGGTATGACATAAAATCGTCCCGGTTTCCGGCCGGTAAATGTCCTGTCAGGACATTGCTGTCCCTTAAGGGCCCTAATGGATGTAGGAATTATAGAAAAGAATGGTAAAGACACAGCTTACGTAAGCGAGAATAAGACCTTTCCCGATCCCAGGCAAATATTGGAGGCAGCTCCGGCTGCCATTAAAAAGCTGGTGGAGGAACTCCGGGAGGAAAAGGCCAGGGCCGAGGAATCCAACAGGGCAAAGGGGGAATTCCTTGCAAACATGAGCCATGAGATCAGGACCCCTTTGAACGGGATAATCGGTATGACCGAGCTGGCCATGGATACCCGCCTTGATGATTACCAGAAAGAACTACTTGATACAATTCAGTCCGAAGCAGGCTCCCTCCTCCGTCTGATAAACGATATCCTGGATTTTTCAAAGATCGAGGCAGGGAGGCTCGAGCTGGAGAGCACGCAATTCGATCTCAGGGTGATGGTCGAGGACATGGCCAAGAGCGCCGCGCTCAGCGCGAAGCAAAAGTGCTTAAAGTTCTCTTCATCCCTTGCCCATGACGTCCCTGCCAGGCTGATCGGCGACCCGGGCAGATTGAGGCAGGTATTTAACAACCTTATAGGCAATGCCCTCAAATTTACCCACGAGGGAGAGATCTCTGTGAGGGGGGAACTCTTTGAGGATATGGGGGACCGGGTCAAGCTCCGCTTCTCAGTAAATGACACTGGAATAGGCATATCAAAACAGAGACAGGCCAAGGTCCTTGAAAGGTTCGCCCAGGCGGAGACCTCGACGACAAGAAAATATGGGGGTTCCGGACTGGGCACTGCCATATCAAAACAGCTCGTGGAAATGATGGGAGGGGAGTTCGGTCTGGAGAGCGAAGAAGGAAAGGGAAGCACCTTCTGGTTTACGGCCTGTTTTTTAAAAGATATGGTTCGTGAGCCCCTTCCGGAGCAAAAGACGCTTGACCTCCAGGGCAAAAGGGTCCTTATAGCGGGCGGAAACCTGAAAGACCGTAGAGAGATTACAGAATATCTCGATTCCCTTGGCCTCAGGCCCACAGAGGCGGACAGCGGGAAAGACGCCCTTTCCCTGCTTGAAGAATCTGTTTCCCTTGAAGAGGCCTTTGACCTGATTATTCTGGACTTTCAGATACCGAAGACTAACGGTTTTGACCTTGCAGGAGAAATCAAAGGAAAGGACATGTTGAAGGAAATCCCCATGGTGCTCCTCACCTCTGTGGGATACATAGGAGACGGCAATACATGCCGCGATATCGGTATAGACGGCTATCTGAGCAGGCCCTTTGGCAGGGATGATCTGCGCGGAGTTATGGAGATGGTGCTGTCTCCCTTGGGCGGGAAAGAGTCCCACCCGGGAAAAAGGCCGATTACCAGGCACAGGGTTGCTGAGGAATTCCGGAAGGAGATACAGATCCTCCTGGCCGAGGATTATCCCACAAACCAGAAAGTGGCTTTCAGGCACCTGAGCGAAGCGGGCTATCATGTTGACCTTGCGGAGACCGGCCTGGAGGCGGTGGAGTTGTTCAGGCGTAAGCGTTTTGACCTCATCCTGATGGACCTGGAAATGCCGGAGATGGGAGGATTTGAAGCGACAAGGGAAATCAGGGTACTGGAATCCCTAAACAGTACCCTTCATGGTGAAACAGACAGGACCCCGATTATCGCCATGACCGCCCATGCCATGGCCGGTTTCAGGGAGAGGTGTCTGGAGGCCGGGATGGACGATTATATATCCAAGCCCTTAAAGAGGAGCGGCCTCCTCGACCTGGTGGACAGGTGGGTCATATCCGCGCCACGGGCCGCCGGGCCCATAAAGCAGGGGCGGAAAACAGGATATCCTGGTCCCTCGGAAGATAATAGGGGGATCCAACCATCAGCGGTCGGACCAGAAACACATCCGGACCCTCCAATGGACTTTGATTTTATGCTGGATGAATTCCAGGGGGACAGGGCTTTCCTGATTGAGGTCATGACCGATTTTTTAGGGGAAGTAAGGACACAGACCGATACAATACGCAAGGCGATTTCAGACGGAAATCCCGAGGTTGTAAGGAAGGAAGCCCATTCCATAAAGGGTGGGGCGGCTAACATGAACGCAAAGGGCCTCTCGGTGTCGGCCTATGAGCTGGAGAAGATGGGAAAGGCCGGTAACCTGGAAGGCTGCTTTGACCGATTAGAATTGCTTGAGAAGGAGTTTCAGCGCCTGGATGACTATGTCAGAGAGATATAGATAAACCCGATGATGTCTTTTTATGAAAAAATCCCGTGAATTCATGTATCTCTTTTTGGGTGATTTGGCGTTGATTATTATTTTTAAACACAATAGAGAGAGTTGTCATGATAGATCCCCTTGAAATGACCGTGCTGATTGTGGATGACATGCCTTCCATGACCAAGGTTGTCCACAAGATGATGAGGACCATAGGATATGGAAAAAAATTCTTCTTTGCAAACAGCGGCGTTGAGGCAATGGATGTCCTGCGCAAGGAGGCCATCGACATGGTCCTGCTGGACTACAACATGCCCCAAATGTCCGGGAACGAGGTGCTGGGCGGCATAAGGAACGACAGGGACCTGAGAGACATGCCGGTCGTCATGATAACTGCCGAGGCCTATAGCGATTTCGTGGCGGAGATCGGCGAATCAGAGGTGGATGCCTATATCCTGAAACCCATAACCACCCAGGTACTGAGCGAGAAGTTGTCCTCAGTCATCGACAAGGTCAACAATCCCCCTCCCATGCTCTACCACCTGAAACGCGCAAGGGTCTATGAAGACGAAGGAGATCTTGATTCCGCCATTGTGGAAGTCGAACTGGCCAGGCAGGCGAATCCTAATGTAACCAGACCTGTCCGCGAATTAGGATATTATTATTATAAAAAGAACGACCTCGAAGAGGCCGAGAAATGGCTGCAACAGGCCGCGACAATGAATAAGCTGGACGTCTTTGCCTTTCATTATCTGGGGGAGATCTACCTCAAGAGGCAGAATATCGAAAAAGCCGCGCACTACCTGGAAAAGGCCATGAGGATCAGTCCCCGCCATATTGAACGGGGAGTAAGCTTTGCCAAGACCCTTGTCCGGATGGACATGATCCCCAAGGCCGTTCAGGTCTTTGAAACGACCCTGGACCTGTCCGGGAGCACACCCGAGCTGCGGGAAGAGATAATCGACTTTTGCCTGGAAAAGGGGGTAAAGGAATACGCGGTGAAGCTCCTGGAATCTCTTATAAGGGAGCAGCCCAACAGGGCCAACCTGCTCTTTAAGCTTGGGAAGGCCCTCGAGGACCTGGGCGAGATCTCAGGGGCGGTGCCTTACTTCGTCAGGGCGAGCGAGATAGACAAAGAGAATATGGATATCAAGATCCATCTTGCGAGAAACTATCTGACCCTGAACAAGCCCATACTGGCTGAAAGGCCCCTGAAAGACATCATCAACGCGAACCCTGACAATGAACAGGCCCAAGAACTACTCAGGCAGTGCGGGTAGTTAGTCTCTTCCAGAGATCCCCCGCCTGCTTTTTCGTCTCCTCGAGTGATCCCTCATTATGGATCACAAAATCCGCCCAGGGGATCTTATCGTCCAGCGGCATCTGGGCCTTGAGAATCTGTATTGCCTCCTCCCTGGTGCGGTATAATATATCAGAACTATCCTGATCCATCCTCCATTGGATAAATAATGTTCATTTTCTTGCACCTGATCCCGTGTGTAAAATTAACAATTTTAAAAAATCAGGTCAAATCAATATCAATCTCACTCTAATTGGTTCCAGCCTGGGCCATAGGGGTCCATGAAGAGATGCTGTCCTATCCGGAAGATGCTAAAATAATTTCCATTTTTCAGGACTCGGTTCCGATTTCCCGGCCCTGGTTTGAGGTCTCTCCCGCACACAATTTTTTTGCAAAGGGCATGTATATATGATACTTAATATACTATGAAATATTCACACCCTGGCTCCGGGCAAGACTAAGATGGCAAGAGGAAATATCTGGAAAGACCATTACACGGAAAAGGCCAGGGAAGAGAAATGGCTTGCCAGATCAGTCTATAAGCTTGAAGAAATAGACAAAAAATATAGAATAATACATCGGAATTCTCGTATCCTTGATCTGGGCTGTTACCCCGGCTCGTGGTCCCAGTTCTGCATTAAAAGGGTTGGAAAAGGCGGCGAGGTAGTAGGGCTGGATCTTCAAAGGCCGGAGCGCCTCTGTGCAAAAAATTTCAGATTCATCGAGGCTGATATCCTCGACCTGGAAACCGGCTGGCTCGCGCAGGAGATTGGCGAAATGGACGCGGTCATAAGCGACCTGGCGCCTCAGACTACGGGCAACAGCCTGACCGATACGAGCCGCTCCCTGGTCCTGGCTGAAAAGGCCCTTGAGATCGCCCTGACCGTGCTAAAGATAAAGGGACACTTTTTATGCAAGGTCTTTGAGGGAGGAGACCTCAAGTCCTTCAGAGAAGGGGCGTCAAGATATTTTTCCCGGGTCAGAAACGTCAGGCCCACGGCAGTCAGAAAGCGGAGCAGGGAAGTCTATCTTTTGGGTCTAAATCTGGTAAAATAGTTAATTGGTTACGTCGTTGATAAAAAAATGAACTTTTCAGTATAACATTACCCTGTCTTAACTACTCAACAATTCAACTAAGCAACAGTTTGACTTGAATAAGTCAGGAGGTGTTTAATGTCTGGTCATTCCAAATGGAGTTCAATAAAGCACAAAAAAGGCGCGGCCGACGCCAGGAGAGGAAAGATATTTACCAAGCTTATCAAGGAAATAACCGTAGCAGCCCGATTGGGGGGCGGCGACCCGGACGGCAACCCGCGCCTGAGGACAGCCATTCTGGCGGCCAAGGCGGAAAACATGCCCAAGGAAAATATAGAGCGGGCCATCAAGAAGGGCACAGGGGAGCTCGAAGGGATCTCCTATGAGGAGGTCAATTACGAGGGGTATGGCCCGGGCGGCGTGGCCATGCTCATTGACTGCCTTACCGACAACAGAAATAGGACAGTGGCCGACATAAAGCATATCTTCGACAGACACGGGGGAAATCTGGGGGAGCCGGGCTGTGTGGCCTGGATGTTTGAAAAGAGGGGAATGATCCTGTTCGATAAGGATGCGGTGGATGAAGAGACGCTCTTGGATGTGGCCCTGGAGGCGGGCGCCGATGACGTCAGGGAAGAGGAGACTGAGTTTGAGGTGATAACCTCCCCTTCCGCTTTTGAGGCGGTTAAGAGGGCCTTTGACCAAAAAGGGATGGCCTACAGCGTGGCGGAGTTGAGCATGGTCCCGAAAAACACCGTAAAGCTGGAAGGAAGGAAGGCGGAGCAGATGTTGAATCTGATGGAAGCCTTCGAAGATAACGACGACGTAAACCACATCTATGCCAATTTCGATATACCCGACGAGGTCATGGAGGCCATTGGCTGATGCTTGTGCTGGGTGTGGATCCCGGATCGAGGGCAACGGGATATGGGCTTGTGGAAAAAAAGGACAATCAGATGACCTGCGTTCACGCGGGCTCCATCACATCGTCCGGAGACGTACCCTTCTATGAAAGGATATACAGGATCTTTCAATCCGTGGTTGAGATCATGTGCCAATATCGACCCGCTGAAATGGCCATAGAGGATGTATTTTTCGCCAAAAACGTCAAGAGCTCCCTTAAACTGGGCCATGCCAGGGGGGCTGCGCTAATTGCAGCGGTCAACTGCGGCGTCAAGGTCTTTGAATATTCCCCCCTTGAGATAAAAAAATCTGTGGTAGGCTATGGCAGGGCCTCCAAGGAGCAGATTCGTTCCATGGTCCAGGTCATCCTGGGGCTCAGGACCAAACTGGGCACTGATACCTCCGATGCCCTGGCAGCGGCCATATGTCATCTCAACTGGACGAGATATGATGGATGAACTAACATGATAGCGCACCTAAGAGGCATGTTGCAAAAAAAGGCGACAGAGGCCATCATTATTAATAACGGCGGCATTGGGTACGAGGTAATCGCCCCTCTTTCAACCTTTTACGCCCTGCCTGAAGAGGAGGAAGAGGTAAGCCTCCATATCCATACCCACGTAAGGGAAGACGCATTAGTCCTTTTTGGATTTCAAACAATACTTGAAAAAGAGATCTTTCGTCTCTTGATATCTGTCTCAGGCATAGGCCCAAAGCTGGCCATCAACATACTCTCGGGTATAGGCCCTGATGACCTCCTTGAGGCGATTGCCGCCGGAGATACGGCAAGGCTCCAGTTTATTCCCGGTGTGGGGAAAAAAACCGCTGAAAGGATGGCGCTGGAATTAAAGGATAAGGCCAGGAAGGTCAGGATCGATCAAAACCTGCCGCCGGCCACGGCCGCGCCCGCCAGGGACGAGACCGTCCTGAACGATGCCCTTTCCGCGCTCCTGAATCTGGGCTATCCTGTCAAGCCTGCTCGCGGCGCGGTCGAGAAGGCACTTGCAGATATGGAGGAGGTAACCCTTGAAGGAGTCATCAAGAAGGCCTTAAGGCTCCTTTCCTGATGGAGAGTAATGATCGCCCATGGAAGAACCTAAAGACAGGATCATAACACCCGAACCCCAGGATGAAGAGATCCCGGCGGAGTCAAACCTGCGGCCCTTGTCCCTGGATGACTACATCGGCCAGGAAGAGGTAAAAAGGAACCTGCGGGTCTTTATTGAAGCGGCCAAGGCCCGCTCGGACGCCCTGGACCATGTACTCTTTCACGGCTCGCCCGGCCTGGGCAAGACCTCCCTCGCCCATATAATAGCCCATGAGCTGGGCGTCAACATCAACAGCACTTCCGGCCCGGTTATAGAGAGGCAGGGGGACCTCGCCGCCATACTGACGAGCCTCCAGCCCAGGGATGTCCTTTTCATTGACGAGGTCCACAGGCTCAACCACGTGGTTGAGGAGATACTCTACCCTGCTATGGAGGACTTCCAGTTGGATATTATCATTGGACAGGGACCTTCCGCCAGGACAATGAAGATTCCCCTCCCCCCCTTTACCCTGGTGGGAGCGACAACCAGGACCGGCCTCCTCACCCCTCCCCTCAGGGAGCGCTTCGGAGTCATTCAGAGGGTGGATTTTTATCCCCCAGAGGACCTGCAAAAGATCGTCACGAGGGCGGCCAGGATCCTGGAAATAGTCATCATGGAGGATGGGGCCTATGAAATAGCCAGGAGGTCGAGGGGGACTCCCAGGGTGGCCAACCGGATACTGAGAAGGGTCAGGGATTTCGCCCAGGTTGAGGCAGACGGCGTTATCACCCGTGAGGTGGCCATGCACGCCCTGGATATGCTGGACGTGGACGATCAGGGCCTGGACAAGATGGATCGCCACATCATGCTCACCATTATCGAAAAATTCAATGGCGGGCCTATCGGAATCGACACCCTTTCTGCGGCCGTATGCGAGGAGAAGGACACAATAGAGGATGTCTATGAACCCTTTCTGATCCAGAGGGGTTATCTGAAGAGGACCCCCAGGGGAAGAGTGGCCACGAGGTTGTCCTACAGGCATTTTAACATCCAGCCGGATGACGAGCGAAACGGCGTTCAGGGGAAGCTTTTTTAAAAGGGATATCTTTGAATAGAAAGGAGGTATTGCCATTTCCGATTTTTCTCAAAATCAAAACCAGATAACCACCTTCCATATTCTGAGGCAGGACCGGAAGCACCTCAGAAACCAGCTCCGGCTCCACTCCAAGTGGAAAAAGACAGTCCTTATTGTCCCTCTCCTGGCCAGCGAATTCACGGATCCGGAAAATCTCCCGGTATTTGAAAACATCCTCAAGCAATTGAAGGACATGCCCTACCTCTCCCGCATCATTTTCGGGCTGGACAGGGCCACGGAAAAAGAGGCCTTTCAACTCAGGGACCTTATTTTGAATTACAAGATGAGAAATCACCTGATCCAGTGGAACAACGGTCCCGGATTCGACAGCATTTATCAGAAGCTCAACGAGGCCGGATTCAATATCAAGGACCCTGGGAAGGGTAAAAACATGTTCCTCAGCTTCGGGATAGCCATCGCACTCGGCGCAGAATCCATCGGCCTAATTGACGCCGATATCAGGACCTTTAAAAACGTGCAGCTTGACCGCCTCTTTTACCCCGTTGTGGTCCTCAATTACGACTTTGCAAAGGCCTACTACTCGAGGATCATGGACAAGGTATTGTACGGCAGGGTAAAACGCCTCCTTCTCGATCCGCTCCTTTTGGCCCTCCAGAGAAAGTTTACAGAGACCAGGGAAGAGAAGATGCTGCGGCTCATCGACTTCCTCCTGGGATTCAATTATCAGCTCTCGGGCGAAGTGGTCTTTCATGTGGATCTCCTGAAAAAGATGAGGTTCGCGACCCACTGGGGGGTGGAGATATTTACCCTGATCGAGGTCTTTAGAAAGGCCTCCATGTCGGCCCAGGTGATGTTTTCCATGGAGCCCTTTGATCACAAACACCAGGATGTCTCAAAAGACGACAGGACCAAGGGCCTCAATCGCATGGCCGTGGATATCGTAACGACCCTCATGAACGCCCTGGTCATTGAAGAGGGGCTTGAGATATCGGATACCTTTTTCCGGGACCTGGCCATAACCTATCAGGCCGTGGCCGAAGAGCAGATAAAAAAGTATTCCGATGACGCGAGTTTTAGCAATCTGAGGCACGACCGTGATGCAGAGGAATTTATGGTCAAAGATGTCTTTCGCAACTCGATTCTCAGCGCGGGAGAACTGCTCACCTCGCCATACAGGATGACGGAGAGGTTTTTAAGATTCATTAACAGCCATGAGGAGTTCAAACCCTTTCTGGAACATGGCCTGGCCGATGCCGTCCTGTCTGTAGAGAAAAAGACGCAGCAGAACCTCTTTGAGTTCCCCCAGACGGTCTCCTGGGAAAGGGTATACAGCAAATTGCCCCATATCTATTACGACCTTATAGAAGTCGTTGAACAGGAAAAGATGCGATTTGCCTGAAGGGTGGTGGAAAAGGTACCCACACGAGGACTCAAAAAAGGATCGATTTTGATCTTTACCGATCTGGACGGCACCCTGCTGGACCATTTCTCCTATAAGTGGGATGGGGCAAGGCCAGCCCTCAAACTCTGTAAGGACCTTCATATCCCTGTGATCATGGTTTCAAGCAAGACAAGGGCGGAGCTTGACATCCTTCGCAGGGAGATGGACCTGGCCTTCCCCTTCATCTCAGAGAACGGAGGGGGCATCTTTTTCCCAAGAGAATGGACAGGCAAGCTGCCTCCTGGCATAATTCTTGCTGAAAACATCTGGAAATTGTCCCTTGGGACCCCCTATGATCAATTAAAAGAAGGGCTCAAGGATATCCGGGAGGAATTAGGGTGGCAAATCAGGGGCTTCTCGGAAATGACCCTGAAAGAGATCTCCGGGCTCACCGGCCTCGATTCAGAGGCTTCCCTGCTGGCAGCCAAGAGGGAATTCGACGAACCCTTTATAGTCCTGGACAGTGAGAATGTTGACCTGGAGGCCTTGACCAAGGCCGCGGAGAAAAGGGGACTCAGGACCAGCAGTGGAGGCCGTTTTTTTCACCTCCACGGGAAAATAGACAAGGGAGAGGCCGTTAAAGAGATGATCTCCTGGTATAGGGAAGTTTATACAGGGGTTTTCAGTGTTGCCCTTGGAGACAGCCCTAATGATTTCCCTATGCTCAGACAGGTGGATCAGCCTGTCCTTATCAGGTCACAGCAGGTTTTCCCAGGGATTGAAGAGGAGATTCCAGGCCTGATGATCACGCAAAGGCCGGGGCCTAGGGGCTGGAACTCGGCGATCCTAAAAATCTTAGCCAATGAGAAGGAGGGGGAGGGTATATCCTGATATGTTTGAAAGCGAGGTCAATCCGGAAAACATAGATAAAGCAGATCTGGTTGTAAGTATCCCGTCCTATAACGAGGCGGACTCCATAGATTACCCCACCAAACAGGCCAGCCTTGGGCTTGCCAAATATTTCCCGGACAGGCGTTCGGTCATTATAAACTGTGACAACAATTCGCCGGATAATACGAAAAAAGCCTTTCTGGAAACCGTTACGGAGATCCCCAAGATATATATTTCCACCCCTCCCGGAGTAAAAGGGAAGGGTAATAACTTTAAAAATATGTTCAAGAAGGTGGCTGATCTCCAGGCAAAGGCGATCGTTGTAGTGGACGCCGATCTCAAGAGCATCACCCCCGAGTGGATCAAACATCTGGGAGAACCCCTTTTCAACGGTTTTTCCTATGTGGCGCCCCTCTATGTCAGGCACAAATATGACGGCACCATAACAAACGGGATTGCCTATCCCCTTTCACGCGCCCTCTATGGAAGGAGGGTCCGCCAGCCCATAGGGGGGGACTTCGGTTTCAGCGGAAAGCTGGGGAAGGTCTTTCTTGAGAGCGATATCTGGGATGAGTCCACCGCGAATTTTGGGATAGACGTATGGATGACCATCCTGGCCTTTAATCAACGTATCCGGGTCTGCCAGTCCTTTATGGGCAGGCCCAAGATTCACCGGGCCAAGGACCCTGCGGCATCCTTAGGCCCCATGTTCAGGCAGGTGGTGGGGACTATCTTCTCCACCATGAAGGACTTTGAACCCTACTGGCTGAAGGTCAAATACAGCAAACCGACCGCTATTTACGGCTTCGGCCTCGGGGAGGTGGAAATGCCACCCAGGATCGAGGTGGACACGGAAAAGCTCCTTGAGAACTTTCACCATGGGTTTGAGCAGTATGGGGAGATATGGCAGGCCGTCCTGTCCCCTGATGTGTATCAGAAACTCCTGGAGATAAAAGGTTTAAAAAAGGACGGCTTCGACTTTCCCACAGTGGTGTGGGCAAGGGTCCTCTATGACTGGGCAGTGGCCTACAGGGACGCGGTCATAGACCCGGATAATCTGATGGAGGCCCTTATCCCCCTCTATTTCGGAAAGACCCTCTCCTTTGTGAAAAAGACCGAGAAGATGACCATCCAGCAGGCGGAAGAGACGATTGAGGATGATTGCATCACCTTTGAAATGACCAAGCCCTACCTTGTCCAGAAATGGAACGGCGGCACTGATCATTGATATCTGTCAGGACATTACTTTACGAGGATTATTCTCACGTCCATCACATTGGTATTAGTAGGGCCTGTAATAAGGAGGTCATCAATCTCCTTGAAATAGTTATAGGAATCATTATTCGCAAGGTACCCTGATGCGTCCAAACCCTTCTCCCTGCCTCTCCTTACCGTCGTGGGGTCCGCTATCGCGCCCGCAGCATCGGTGGGCCCGTCGTTCCCGTCGGTCCCCCCGCTCAGGATGACCACCTTCAAAGGAAGGTCTTTAATGTCCATGGCGGCAGCCAGGCAGAATTCCTGGTTCCTGCCGCCCGTTCCCTTGCCGTGAATGGTGACCGTTGTTTCGCCCCCGGATATAATGCATGCAGGCGGCTTTAGAGGCCGGCCTGTTTTCAGGGCCTCCCTGGCGATCGCTGTATGCACCCGAGCCACATCCCTTGTCTCTCCCTCGATCATGGAAGAGAGTATGAGGCTCTTGTACCCAATCTTCAGGGCCTGGGCCCCTGCCGCCTCCAGGGCAAGGATATTGCTCCCGATTATGATATTATTCACCCTTTCAAATATGGGGTCTCCCTCCTTAGGTGTCTCAGGGACACGGCCCTCTGCGCCGAGCTCAAGGTATTCCCTAACAGAGGCGGGGATATCATCAAGCTGATATCTCTCTATGATCTGTAAAGACTCCCTGAAGGTGCTCGGATCAGGGACAAAGGGCCCTGAGGCGATCACATCCATCCTGTCTCCCACCACATCCGAGAGCATCAGATTGATTACAGTGGCGGGATAGGCGGCCCTTGCCATCTGTCCCCCCTTTGTGGCGGAGATATGCTTTCTGACGGCATTGATTTCGTCAATGCTCGCCCCGCATTTTAGGAGATTCCCGGTTACCGCCTGTTTCTCTTCAAAACTGATCCGGCCCACAGGCTGGGGGAGAAGGGCCGACCCGCCTCCCGAGATGAGGGAGAAGATCAGGTCGTTTTCCCCGGCTTTATTCAGGAGGTCAAGGATCTTTTTTGTCCCTTTGGCGCCGTTCAGGTCAGGGAGGGGATGACCGGCCTCAATTGTCTCGGTATGGGACAGCCCTTCCGTGAATCCGTACTTTACGACAATTATCCCCTCATTGATCCTTTCTCCTAACAGCTCCTCTATAGCCCTTGCCATGGGAGCGGTCGCCTTTCCACCTCCCACAAGAAAGACCCTCCCATAATCTCCGAGATCGAGTTGGGTCTCTGCCTGACCCTCCTGCCCCAGAATCAGCCGGCCCCCGTCAATCCGGACAAACCTTCTGACAGCATTATAGGGGTTGACAGGCTCAAGCGAGGCCTGAAAGAGCCTTACCGCATCCTCGCGCATCTGATTGAGCAGGCTGACCTCCTTTTTATTTTCCATAATATTCCTTTCGTTGATCATGATTGATCTCCATTTTTTTGATTTTAGAATACTTTTAATACCCCGGTCAAT
>CAZGIZ010000068.1:0-9040 GCA_964526655.1 uncultured Desulfobacteraceae bacterium
GCAATAAAGACGATCTCCATGCAGCCGAAGATGAGGCTGAGGCCGATGGCGGCAACTCCGTACATGCACCCGAGAAGAATGCCGTTGAGGAACATCTGTAAGAATATGGAAAATGAGGGAAATCCGAACATTGTTTCACCCGATCATTCCAAGAAAGGCCTGTTGAAATTCTGAGTTGTTTAACAGTTCTTCGGCACGGCCCTCCATTTTCATGTGCCCGGTCTGGAGGACATAGGCATAGTCGGCGATCTCAAGGGTCTGATGAACGTTTTGCTCCACCAGGAGAATAGTTACCCCCTCTTTCTTGAGGGCTTCAATAATCTCAAACAATAGTCTCACAAGGATGGGGGCCAGGCCAAGGGAGGGTTCATCCAGCATGAGAAGATAGGGCCTGGCCATTAGCGCCCGCGCAATGGCCAGCATCTGCTGTTCCCCGCCGCTCAATGTGCCTGCTCGCTGGCTGACCCGCTCCTTAAGGGCGGGGAAGAGGTTGAAGGCGCGCTCCAGGGACTCTTTAATATAGGGACGCGTATTGGAAGGATACGCGCCCAGCTCCAGGTTTTCCAGGACCGTCAGCCGTGAGAAGAGACGTCTTCCCTCGGGAACATGAGATATGCCCATTGCCACCACCTCCTCGGGCTTACGTCTGACTATGGGCTTTCCTGAAAAGAGGATCTCCCCTCCGGAAGGATGTATAACACTTGAAATTGTGTTCAATATCGTGCTTTTACCGGCCCCGTTGGCCCCCACCAGGGCTATGATGTTTTCCCTGTCCACGTGAAATGAAACGCCCCAGACGGCCTGGGCCTCCCCATGGAATATATCTATGTTATTAACTTCGAGAAGATGGCCTGCCAAGATACGCCTCTATGACCTCGCTACTTTGAGCTATTTCTTCTGGTTTCCCTTCGCCAATCTTTCGACCGTAATCCAGGACCGCCACCCTGTCGCACAAGCGGAAGATGGCATCCACCTTGTGTTCCACCCACAGGATGGAGACATTCCTTTCTTTTCTTGCCTTCTCTATGATCTGGAGCATGTTTATTATCTCGGATGGATTCAGTCCGGCCATGGGCTCATCAAGGAGGGTAATCAGCGGTTTTGAGGCAAGGGCCCTGGCAACCTCAAGGAGTCTCCTGTCAGACAGGGTCATATGGGCCGTGACTATATTCCGCTGGCCAGTAAGCCCAACGAGATCCAGAGAGGCCTCCGCCTCTTTACGGGCCTCCTTCCCCCTCAGCCTGTTACCGTAAATGGCCCCGACAAGGACATTTTCAAAGGCGGTCATGCTCAGGAATGTCTTGACCAGCTGAAAGGTCCTTGAAATGCCCAATCTGCAGATATGATGGGTGGGTTTACCGGTGATCCTTTTTCCCCCGAGATAGATATCACCCATGTCAGGCTTATATATGGATGTCGCCACGTTGAAAAGAGTGCTTTTCCCTGCCCCGTTCGGCCCGATGAGTCCGACGATCTCGCCTTCCTCTATGCCCAGATCGACTTCGCTCAAGGCATTCAGGCCGCCAAACCTCTTGGTTATACTCTCCATTCGAAAGACCAGAGAACCGCCTCTTTTACTCATGGCTTGTTTTCCTTTAAATCATTCAATCAATATTAAGATTGCAATGGCTGTGCCAGATATAAAATAAATTATAACATACTAAAAAAACAAGAAAAATCATCAATCGCCCCAAAAAAGTCAATTTCCCTTTTGTTACCTTTAGTAACATGAATCCTTAAACAGGTGCGATCTCCATTTTTTAGACGCGCTAATAATGAATATTATCAACATGTTAAATTAAGACGTTACTATAGGTAACATAAAATCCCAAGTGTTTCTTTATGAAACATGTATTGTCAGGAAACCATCCTTTTTATGCATCTATATCATAGCGCTCTATTTTTTCATAAAGCGCCTTCCTGCTGATCCCGAGGGTATTGGCGGCCAGCGTCTTGTTTCCATTATACTTTTCAAGGATCTTTTTGATAAGCAACCGCTCCAGCTCCCTGATGCTTATCCCATTTTCAGGCAATGACAGAATATCCTGATTGTCAAGATCCGGCCGGGCCTGACCTTTATACTTTGTTATCCTGTCCGGCAGGTCATCGAGGCCGATGGAGTTTCCTTTACTTAGTATGATTGCCCTCGCAATGCAGTTTTCCAGTTCTCTCACATTGCCCGGCCAATAATATCCGGCCATTGCCTCCATGGCATCGGGGTGAACGCTGTCGATTGTTTTTCCGTACTCCTTTCCAAAGTGTTTGATAAAATGATTGACAAGCAGAATGATATCGTCACCCCTATCTCTTAACGGCGGTAGAGTGATTGAGATCACCTCAATGCGGTAGAGGAGGTCGTTCAAAAAACGGCCGGCCTTTATCTCCTCGCGCAGGTCACGATTTGTGGCCGTGATAACCCGGACATCAACATAACGCGGATCTACTCCGCCCACGGGTTCAAAGGATCCCTCCTGGAGGAAACGAAGGAGCTTTGCCTGTAGGTTGAGACTCATATGCCCGATTTCATCGAGGAAGAGGGTCCCTTTGTTTGCGGCCTCGAGCCTCCCTTTTTTATTGGAGATGGCCCCTGTGAAGGCCCCCTTAACGTGTCCGAATAGCTCTGCTTCGAGAAGGCTGTCGGTAAGGGCGGCTGAATTAATGCATATCATAGGCCGGTCCTGCCGCCTGCTCAGGGAATGAATCGCCCTTGCCAGCAGCTCCTTACCTGTTCCTGTCTCGCCTCTTATGAGAATGGGCACGTCCGTGGGTGCAGAGGTCCTTATTATTTCAAAGACCTCATTCATCTTTGAATCGGCCCCGATTATTTCCCTGAAATAGTCCTTTTCCCTTGCCTCGCGCCTGAGCTCCGCCAGCTCAGATGATATCTTCTTTTCGCGAATGGCCTTTTCAAGGACGATACTTAGTTCATTATAGTTCAGGGGTTTAATAAGATAATTGGTAACACCCTCCTTCATGGCCTCCACCGCGGATTCGATGGTTCCATGGGCCGTCATGATAACATAGGGGATATCCCCCTCTATGGCGCTCATTTTACGATAGAGGTCCAGCCCGTCCACTCTCCGCATCTTGAGGTCCGCAAGGACTACATCTATGTCCTTACGGCTTTCAAAGATATTCATCGCCTCCATGCCGTTCTGGGCCTTGAAAACATCATAACCCTCATCCTGGAGGATCGCTCCCACTACCCTCAGGGTATTAACATTATCGTCAACGATCAGAATCTTCTTTTTCATCTTCCGTCTCCATATAGGGGCCGTAGTCTTCAAGGGGCAATTCAATGATAACGGTTGTTCCTTCCCCTTCCTGACTCATTAGGTTCATATCGCCCCCATGTTCTTTTATGATATCAAGACTTATGGGCAGGCCCAGACCCGTGCCGTCCTCCTTTGTGCTGAAAAAAAGGTCATAGATATAATTGTAATGCTCGGAGGGAATTCCAAGGCCGTTGTCTTTTATCTCTATAGCAGCCCTTGGTCCGGAACCCTTTGCAGGCCCGTCCTTTAATTGGGATGACACCCTCAGACTCCCCCCGTCGGGCATTGCATGCATGGAATTGACGAAAAGATTCAAAAAAACCTGTTCCATCTGATGGGGGTCGATCAGGACGAGGGGGAGGGAGGGCTCAAGATGGAGGGATATCTCTATCCCTTTATTTTTAAACTCCCCTTTTAAAAAGTTGAGTGTGCTACTGATCAATTCGTTCAGATCGGTAGGCACCCGGTTGGGGGAGGATTTCTTCGCAAAGTAGAGGAACTTTGTCACGAATTTATCGAGCCTGTTGATCTCCTCAAAAATAAGCTGGGTATATTCCCGGATAAGGCCGTCTTCCGACCTGTGTTTTTGCAGATAGATAATGGCCCCTTTCATGGCATTCAAGGGATTCCTGACCTCATGGGCGACTCCGGCTGAAAGGCGCCCCAATGATATCAGCTTTTCTGAACGGTTCAATTCCGTCCGGGTCTCGAGGCATTTCTTTGCCATACGGTTGAAGGACCTGGTCAAAGTGCCTAATTCATCACTTGAATTGACAGGGATTTCCCGTCCAAAGCCCCCTCCGGCTATGTCTTTAGCGGCCGCAACAAGGTCTTTCAACTGTCTGAAGACAAAATGGGGAAGGAAACTCGCGCACAGCACAACAATGGCCAGGATGACGATGACGAATTCAAGCACTTTTCTCCGGACGGCAATTACCTCTTTATTGAATTCATCCATGGGCATGCTCAAGGCAAGGGACCATCCTGTTGAAGACAAGGGGGCAATTGCCACGGCATACTCCGTGATCTGTCTGTAAGTCCTCCAGAGGGTTTCGCCCAGGACCATATCAACTATGACCTCCCGCAAAAGGGGGTCATCATACTTTGAAAAATCATATTGATATGGCTCAAACAGGGGGTGCGCGATCGTTCGGCCCGATTGATCCACTAAAAATGCAAACCCGAGCTTGCCTGTCCGGGTGGCGTCCACCAGTTCAATCACCTTGCTGAAATCCAGATACAGGATGATCTTGGTATCATGAATGTCACCAATAGGGGAAATGGGCCTGGAGATCTGGACAATAAAGGCCTTGTCAGGCTCGGAATATGAAATTTTAGATATGAGGCAGGCATTTTTGTCTTTTCCATGGAACCGGGAAGGCGCCCTAAAAGGCTTTAGGGGTTTGGGATAATCCTGTCCACCCCTTGGAGCTGGTATTACCTGTCCTGCGGAATCGAAAACGCGAATTCGAATATAGTAGGGAGACTTCGAGACGAAATCTTGAAGGATCTTTGCTATCTTTTCACCCGTCTCCCTTTTTTCGATTTCTGAATCAGCCCCGGCATAATGCCGGAGGTCCTCCACAATGAGCCTTGAAATGATATTCAGGTCCGCATAGCAGGTAATATAAATATTATTGATTTTGGCTGCGTCGGCCTTGACCTGCGTTATCTGTCCGTTCCGGGAAAGACGGGTTACACTTTCAACCGAGGCCCTATAGGTAAGGTAACTGACTATCCCGATTGGAAGGCACAGGAGTGGGAGCACAAACAGTAATAGCCTGGCGCTGATTGAAGAGGGAAATCTTATTGAAAAGGGTAATTTCATCAGGATTGCGCATATCCACAAAAAAGGCCTTTCAGGATTCCGATCTGTGCATCAGTTCGATCAATATCCCCGCCGTGGAGCCCGGGAAAAGGAAGGCTATCTCCGAGGTGTCAGTTATCCTGGCAGGCGTTTTGTTTAAAGATTTAGCACCCTTGGATTCCAGAACCTCAATCTCCTGCTCGATGTCGTCAACCCGGAGAGATATATGATGGAGCCCGTAGCCCCTCTTCTCGACAAACCTCTGGATTATTCCCTCCGGACCGACCGGCTCTATCAACTCCAGGGTTACCTTCCCTTTGGTGATAAGGGTCGATTTGAATCCCTGTTCGGGAAATTCCTGAAGCTCTGCAATCTCGAACCCGAAAAGGGAAGAGAGGAGATCCGCTGTCTCCTTTGTATCCTTTACAACAACACCCACATGATCGAATTCCTTAATCATCGGTATTATTCCTCCTGAAAAGCTCATTCACCATGATGGCCATTTATCTCATTCCTCCCAGGATACCGCCCCTGGAGTTATATACCTGATCCGTATCAACTCCGGGAAAGGCCCCCGCCTGCTATCTATCTGTTCCCCATCCTGGTCACTGCGGCCACCGCGGCGATGGCGGCTAGCTTCTTTTTCTCCGAAAGGGATTTAGGAAGCCTTTCCCCGAGGGAATGCCCCTGCTCGAGTATTCGTTTAATATCGTCCAACAGGCCTGTTTCCCTGTCGATAAAGCCTGTATCCAGCTCTCCATCAACAAAGCGCGGGTTTTCCATGACGGCCATATGGAAGGGGATGTTGGTCTTGACCCCGAGAATCACGTATTCATAGAGGGCCCTTCTCATCCTTTCAATGGCCTCACCGCGATCCCTGCCCCAGGAGACGAGTTTGGATATCATGGGATCGTAGAAAGGCGGTATCGAGTAACGGCTGTAGGCACCGCTGTCCACCCGGATTCCTATGCCGCCCGGTGATCTGTAATCCCCGATCCTGCCGGGTGAGGGAGCAAAGTCGTCCAGGGGGTCTTCGGCGTTGATTCTGCACTCGATTGACCAGCCGTCCACTCCGACCTCTTCCTGACTTATTCCGAGGGGGAGCCCGGATGCGATGCGTATCTGCTCCTTTACTATGTCAATCCCCGTAACCATTTCCGTGACCGGGTGCTCGACCTGGATCCGGGCGTTTACCTCGAGGAAGAAAAACCTTCCCTCTGAGAAAAGGAACTCCATGGTGCCCGCTCCTTCATAACCCACAAACCTGGCGGCCTTTGCGGCTATCTCCCCCATTTCCGATCGAATGTCGGGAGTAACTACGGGCGAAGGGGATTCCTCGATCAATTTTTGATGCCTTCGCTGGATGGAACACTCGCGCTCCCCTAAGTGAATGGCGTTGCCCTTTGAATCGCCCAATAGCTGAAATTCTATGTGGCGGGGATTGGATAGATATTTCTCGATGTAGACGTCACAGAGACCGAAGGTGTTTGTGGCAATCGCCTGGGTGGATTTCAGTGCGTCCGCCAACTCACCTTCGCTCCCCACAATGGTCATTCCTATCCCCCCTCCACCCCCGGAGGGCTTGATTATCACCGGATATCCGATCTCATGGGCCGTTTCCCTTGCCTGTCCTAATTCAGCCACGCATTCATCAGTGCCCGGAACCACGGGGACACCGGCCTCAATCATCTTCCGCCGGGCCCCTACCTTATCACCCATGAGCTCAAGGACCCTGCTTGAGGGTCCTATGAACTTTATGCCGTTCTCTTCGCAGGCAAGGGCAAAGGAGGGATTCTCGGCCAAGAAACCATAACCGGGATGGATGGCTTCGGCGTCGCTCTCCCTTGCCGCTTCAATCACTTTTTGGATATTGAGATAGCTCGCCCTGGCCGGCGGGGGACCTATGCAATAGGCCTCGTCCGCATATCTGGTAAACAGGGCATCTTTATCCGCCTCGGAATAGACGGCAACGGAAGCGATGCCCATCTCACGGCAGGCACGCATGACCCGGATGGCGATTTCACCTCGATTGGCTATAAGGATCTTATCAAACATTATTCCAAAACCATCAGGACATCTTCAGGGGCTACCATATCACCTTCATGGACCCAAATCTCTTTTACCACCCCCCCGCGGGGTGAGTTGACGTGTCTCCTCATCTTCATGGCCTCTATGACCGCCACCAGATCGCCCTCGTTAACATGGGCGCCGACTTCTTTCTCAATGGAAAGTATCAACCCCGCCATCTCGCAGAGCAGGGCGCCACTCGGTACTTCCCTGGGACTCTTTTCAGCCCCCGATCCTTCCGCTTCCCCGGACCCCAGGGTCTTTCCTGCCCCATCGCCCGCCGGTGATATCTTGACGTTGAATACCTCCCCATCCACATCCACGGTAAATTCCCTTGGGAAGTCCATGGAAGGACCGACTGGCCCGGCAGCCGCGGCCTTTGCCGGTGATGTCGTTTCCCCGGTCTTGGCGCGCTTCACGGGTTTTCCAGGGATCAGTATCTTGAGCAGGAGATCATCGTCCGAGAGTTCGGGGCCGATCTCCTGACGCAGCTCTTCAATGGATTTTTCATATCCCTCTGGCTGCCAGTTCTCGAATTCCTTTGCCCTTGGCGAGTTCATGACCCTTTCCATAACCATCGGGTCAATGGGTGCGACCGGTTCCCCGTAATACCCCAGGATATATTTAATGGCTTCATCGGTCATTCGCTTATAGCGCTCTCCAGAGATGACGTTTTCTATGGCCTGGGCCCCCACAATCTGTGAATAGGGCGTGGCCATTACAGGGTAGCCGAATTCCCTCCGGACAAGGACGATCTCCTCCAGAAACTCCTCCAGGCGGTCTTCCATGCCGACCTCCCTGAGCTGCCGCGTGAGATTTGTCATCATCCCGCCGGGCACCTGGTGGTCGAAATGAAAGAGGTCGTATTCCATGGGAGCGCCAAGAGGGAAGCCCTCTCTTAGGGCGATGTCCCTGAAATGTGAAGAAACGGCTTTCAGGGCCTCTTCATCTATACCCACCTTGAAGCCCAGCCTGCGCAGGTTTTTCAGGATATTTTCGACAGAGGGCTGGGACGTCCCGTTGGCCAAGGGCGCGACTGCCGTATGAAGCGTTGTCACACCCGATTTGACGGCCTCAAGATAACAGAGGGGGGCAAGCCCGGAATTACAGTGGGAGTGGAACTCGAGGGGCAGTCCCTCGCAGTTCTTTTTAACTGTGGATATCATCTCCCTGGTGCCCTCGGGTGTTATGACACCTGAGGCGTCCTCGATCATGATACGATCGATATATTCCTTTGCCTCCATCAGGAGCCGGGTCTTATGCGCCCAATACTCATTGGTGTGGGCGGGGCTGGAGGTATACATCAGGGATGGAACCACCTCGGCACCCTCGGCCTTCGCTATACGCGCGAAGTAGATGAATTTTTCCATCTCGTACTGGTAATCGCAGATCCAGAAGCTCCTTATCCCGTTGGCAACGGAGCGCTTTATCCAGAGGGTGATGATATCGCGGGGGGTACTCAGATCAAAGGAGGAGAGGCTTCCGATCTGATAGGACCCGCGAAGGGGGGTTTTTGTTATCAGACTTGAGAGTATCCTGATCCTCTCCCAGGGGTCCTCATCAAGGTTGCGAACCTGGACAGTAAAGGCCTGGCTGCCTACGGTCGCAATGGCCAGGTAGCCGACCTTATCCATGGTTTCTGCAATAGGGGTCATATGATCTGTCCTCATCATGTTACCCCAGAGACTCTGTTGAGCATCTCGTAAAGTCTGATCAACAAAGCTGATCTCATCCATTACTGATATGGCACTCCTTTCATTTGATGTAAGAAATCCGGTCTTGTATACCGGGTCATGGTCATCCGTCTATGCATTACAGGGTTCAGGGTTCACGGTTCAGGGTTCAGGGTTCAAGGGTTGCATAGAACCGACTGGGGCCTTCCTCAAACCGT
>CAZGIZ010000068.1:9140-22267 GCA_964526655.1 uncultured Desulfobacteraceae bacterium
CAGGGTTCAGGGTTCAAGGGTTGCATAGAACCGACTGGGGCCTTCCTCAAACCGTATACCCTGCGCCTTGCGCCCTAAGCCCTGCGCCGTGTTTTTTATTTGTCCAGTATATAAACAACCCCAAGGTTGCCGTCTATTTTTACCCTCTGGCCGGTCTTGATCTTCTGGGTCGCCTCCAGGCATCCCGCCACGCCGGGGATCCCGTATTCACGTGCCATGATTATGGGATGGGATAGGGCCCCTCCCCCGTCCGTTATGAGCCCCTTGATAAAGCTGAAGGCAACGGTCCATGCAGCGGATGTGCCCGGAGCAACCAGGATATCTCCTTCCTGAATCTCAGAGAGACGGTCCGCTCCCATGATCACCCGGGCCGTTCCTTCCACCACACCCGGGGCCGCGGCCGCGCCATAGAGGTCGGCCTTTAATTCCTCCCTTACTATGGGCAACTGGGAAGACACAGAGAGGGTGGGATCGCTCCTGACAACGTCCGGGGCCTTTTCCATGTTGCCCAGGAATTTCGGAGGATCCGTGTTATAGGCCTTTTCCCAGGCCGCTTTTCGCCGCTCCACATAGGGCCGTAAATTGACGTCTCCCATTGGCACGCCGGCCTTTCTGATCTCGTGGGCGTGCAGGAAATGGACATCCTCGGGGGAGTCTATGCAGCCGGCATCGGCAAAGCGCCTCCCTATTTCGGTGGAAATCCAGTGTCCCAGGGCGCCCACGTAGAAATCGCAGAAATATGTGTGGTCTTCACTCCAGTAACCCGCTTTTTGTGCCGATTTCATCAGGGTGCTGAACCAGTCCCTCTGATCCACGGGCAGTTTCTCCAGGACCTCTTTTTCCGCCTTTTTCCGTTCACCGATAAGTCTCTCCCTCTCGCTGTCAAAGGCAAAGGTCTCCTGGGACATAAGGACCTTGACACGGCCTAAGGCCAGGCTGGGCCTTTCCACCCAGGCGGGTGTGTCGTAGGAATGCATGCGCTCGCATCGCCAGCCGTGCTCCATGAGAAATTCCCTGTATTCACCCAGCCATTTCTTACCATTTTCGCTGTTTTCAAGCCCCTTTAATACCTCTTCATTGTCCGCGGGCTTGAAAGAGTCTTCCAGGCCCATATCAACGGCCTTTCTCGCGAGTTTCCACATTTCCCTGACCACGATGGTATCCTGGGCCTCAAACCCGGTCATCAACTTGCTGAAATCGGGATCTATGGCGGCCTCTTTTCCGAAGAGGTCCTGCCACATCTGCTGGAAGAGGCCGTTGATATAATTGCATGCCACCAGCATGTACATATGATACTCGGCCTCCTTACGATTTATATCAAAGGCGTAATCCAGGAAAAAGCGCAATAGTTCTATGTTGCTGAGCTTTTTTATGTCATCCCACTCCTTTAGTCCCCTGGATTCCTTTGCCTCCTTATATGTCTTCATCAGATCGGCCTTGAGGGGATTCCAGACACCGTCAAAGTCCTCTATAAAGGGTTTGATCTTTTCCCTGAAGACCGGTTCTCGTACCTTGGCCTCCTCCTTGGTTGTCCTCAGGGCCGTGAGATAGGGATAGCCGTCCACAACCCTGTATCCCCATCCCTTGGTGGTCGGAAGCTGAAGGGTCTCGGCCGCGTTCATGATCGCGTAGACATACCAGTACCAGCCCGTGCCGAAGTAAAGAGGCTTGAAAGGGGGCTTTCCATGGACAACATCACAAAAAAAGACGTCATAAATCTTTAAATCTCTTTCATCATCAAATTCATAATAGGTAAGGTCATAAGCTGGTAATAACATGGTTCCCTCCTTTTTTAATTAATGTGAACAATCCATATCAAACGTTCATAACCTTCTTGCCAATAATCCTATCTTCCTATAAATCGAGTCAGCATGAGATCGATCACCTGATCAGCCGGCTTCTTTTTCTGGGCGATGACCTCCGGTCGCGTCTGCAACAGGATCACGTTATCTGGGAAATCCATATCAAGATCCACGGCCCATTCCGTATCCTGGGGCAGATCAAAGTGTTCTTCCAGGATCTTGCCCAGCCTCCCGATCTCCTTTAATTCATCGTCGCTCAGGCAGAAGGTGCAGCTTTTATCTTCCGGGGTATCCACTTCCTCCACCCCCACTTCCCTGAAAGCCACATATTTGCCCTTGGTACCCATTTTCCTTTCAATGACCTCCAGCCTCTCTTTGTCAAGGATATACACATCGGGCATCGCTTCCCCGCCTACGACACTCTCGCCAAGGCCCCAGTTGGCCTCGACTATCATCCTGGAGGTGTTTCCGCTGTTGGGATCCGCCGTGAAGAGGACCCCTGCGGAGCGCGCGTTCACCATCTTCAGGACGGCCACACCTATGGGATCGCTCTCCAGGGGCGCTCCAACGCGCTTTCTGGCGGATAAAGACCTGGGATTGAATGTGCTGGCCCAGACCTTTTTTATTTTTGATAGGACATCCTGCTCCCCGCGCACGTTCAGGTAAGTCTCGTATTGCCCGGGATGGCTCGCCGCGCCCGCTGATCTGGTTGAAACAGCCATATCAATAATATCACACCTCTGACATAACTCCCTGTAGCGGGACAGGATCGCATCGCTCATATCCCGAGGCACATCCTTGGCCTCCACGATCCTTCGCAATTCAACGCTTGCCTCATTGAAGTGCTGGATCTTTTCGAACCCGTGTTCGACACTATTCAGATACTCCTTAATCTCTTCATAGGCACCTGTAATAGACATGAAATCCCTGTATGCCTCCAGGGAGAGGGCAAAGCCCGGGGGGACGCGGAGTCCTATCCTGGTCATCTCACCCAGGTTGGCGCATTTTTTCCCGACCTGATCATTGCATCCCTGATCCAGTTCATCAAACCATAGAATCCAATCCTTTGACATCTCAAAACTCCTTTTTCATTGATGGGCTCGGAAATACCCTAAAGAGCCCTAATCCCTTGGTTGATTTATCCCTTTAATAAGTCTGATGGAGTCCGTCACCCATCCGAAAGTGGATTTAACATTAAAGATTGTTGCCTCCTGAAGAGCCCTCGGTCCCTTTTGGCTCACAGCGTCAGACACGAGCACGGGGAAGTAGTCCAGGAAGAAGGACCGCCTCAGGGTGGATTCAACGCATACATTGGTCGCAATACCCAAAAAGAAAAGGTATCTTATGCCAAGGGTCCTCAAGACGATGTCCAGATTCGTTCCGACAAATCCGTCATACCGCTGCTTTTTAATAATTATGTCCCCCCTTTGGGGCCTTAATTCCTCGATGATCTCCGATCCCCAGGTCCCATAGATATAGAGCTTGTCCTTAAGCTCAGGACGATCCTCCAATAATTTAGGGACCTTTGCCTTATACGCGTAGGGAGAGTCAGTAGGGCCTTTGTCTGAGAGGTCCTGACTGTAACCCATCTGGAGATATATGATCTTGACACCCTTTTCCCGCGCCGAGCGGATTATTTCACGGCAGGGGCCGATGATCTTTTCACCCTCGGAGATATCAATCCCCACGGCATCGAAATAGCCGCCCTTCTTCAAAAAGGCGTTCTGCATATCGACCACAATAATAGCGGCCCTTGATAGGTCCACGGCGATGGGATCGGGCTCGGCCTCGATGATCGTCCTATACTCCTTCTTTTCGTCCATGATCCCCCGGGGTTGATTATGCCCTGTGTCAGCCGGATGAAGGTGCTGCCGGGCAGACACAAGGACAAGAGGTTCATTGCCGTGAACATGTCTCATAATTGAGGCAGGCCCATGGCGTGAAATCAGGCCCTAATGGACGAAGACTATTCCTACTGACAGGGCCCGCGGAACTTCCTCATGATTCACGCTCCTGTAAATAGGATATATGTCCCAGCCCGCCTTGGTTACAAGGCCGTAGACGTCGATTCCCGACCCTTCCATGGAAGGCCGTGCCTTCAGGGGATAGGGGCAGTTTCCGCCGTCCAGGACCTGACACCTGTCAAGACCGCAAAGGGCCATCCTGCAGCTGGCTTGACCGAAACCCATGGCGAAGTAGTAGCCCGCCCCGAATGCGAGAGACTCCACCCTGCCCACAATCTCATGACATTTCCTTGCCCATTCCTTGGCACCTTTTTTCTCCAGGGAGCGGTCGGAAAATTCCCCTGGGGGAACCACGTCGATAGCCAGAAGAATCGCCCAATTGTATCTGCTTAGCGCCTTCCTGACGGTCTCAATGTCAGGCCCGTGAGGCGGGCAATAGATGTTTTTTCCATAGTGGGAACAGAGGGGCACCGAGCATTTCAGCCGCGCCCTTTCATCCACCTGAACCCATCCGGCAGGTATGACTTCAGCCATGGAAGCGCCGAATTCCAGAGCCTTTTGCCTGAAGAGGTCAAGATCCTTCTTGAGAATCTCTTCGGGCACAGGTCGGGATATCCGGTGCGAGGTTCCTCCTTTGTCCATTTTTCTCTGTTTCTAATTTGGAAACTTTGATCTTAAAAAAATTAAAATGGGCCGCCTGTTAGCAATATTGGGGAAAATGCCCTTTTTTATATGGCAAAGTCTATATTTTTCTCAGAGTAATATACTGAAATAATTATATCTATATTTAAAATAGCCTTGCGACAAAGGTTAGACAAGCACGAAATCTTTGAAATTAATGAGGTTTTTTCATCTACAAATTTGTTTCCTGATTGTCAACATAAAAAAGCTTTTACCTGTGGTGCCAGGTCATGCAAGGTATACTTTAATATTGTGATATTCCTTATAGCACTATTAAATGGCATCTATCAAGTGTCTTGCTCTCTGAAGGCAGATAGCTTCAGGGGAAAATAAGAAATGGACAATTATAATGCGTTGTGTCAAAATTCAGGCAGGAGATAATTACTCTCAAGATTTTTTATTGAATTACCGATTATGTTTTAGGCCTTAAACCCAGACCAGTATGCTCCGTCCGGTAGATGGGCGCCCTCAAAACTCAATCGGAGCGCCGGCATATTGGATACGCCATTAATGACAATAACACCAAAAAATAATAAGAGATAAGCATGGCAAAGACTGAATCAAGCAAGAACCCGCATCTCAGGCCTGTCGCCACAAGGAATTCAAGCCTGAAGGCTACCATAAAGGACCAGTCCGGGGCTGGAAAAACGAGAATCGGTGATCTTTTATGCAAGGAAGGACATATAACCAGCAGCCAGCTCCAGGAGGCGCTCAATTACCAGAAAAAGCACCAGGGCCGGTTAGGGAGCATCCTGTTAAAACTTGGGTACATTGACGAGGAGACCATAGTAAATGTCCTGAGCCGCATTCACAACTACCCGGCGGCAATAATATCGGAGTTCTCCCTCGATCCGGAAGCCGTTAAAATCCTGCCCTATGAGACCGCTAAAAAGCATATGGCCTTTCCCCTCAGGATCAAGGAAGATACCCTTGAGATCACCATGACTGAACCCACGGACACGTCCGCGGTCGAAGCGCTGCAGGGTGAGCTGCGGATGGGGCTGAAGGTCTATGTCTCTACCGAAAGGGACATAGTGGATGCCTATAAGAAACACTATGATATCGAAGATGAGGAGTACCAGAGCTTTTTCGGCAAGAAAGAAGAGGAGGATGAGGGCGATCTGCCCCTAACCCAGGTTGATGACTTCGGCTCCCTGGTATCCGAGGCCGTTGGGGATATGGAACTTGAGACCCCTTCAGAAGAGGAGGAGCAGGACGAATTCTCGGCAGGAGACGCCCCCATTATCAAGCTGGTCAACGGGATCCTGGTCAGGGCTGTCAATGAGGGGGTGAGCGACATACATATCGAGCCCTTTGAAAAGTCGCTCCAGGTCAGATACAGGCTTGATGGATCACTGTATAAATCCATGAACCTGCCCCTTGGCATAAAAAACGGCCTGATTTCAAGGATCAAGATCCTGTCCGGTCTTAATATTTCCGAGCGTCGCGTGCCCCAGGACGGCAGGATCAAGATGCGTCTCGGAAAAAGAAAAAGTGTTGACTTCCGGGTATCCACATTACCCACCCTCTATGGCGAGAGCGTTGTCATGCGTATACTGGATAAGGGCGCTCTCAATGTGGATCTCACCAAACTTGGCTTTGAGCAGAAGACCTTTGAAGCCCTCAAACGCTGTATTTTCAGGCCCTACGGCCTGGTACTCGTTACCGGCCCCACGGGGAGCGGAAAGACTACCACATTGTATTCAGTGCTCAATGTCCTGAACAAGGAGGATACAAAGATACTCACGGCCGAGGACCCGGTGGAGTTCAATTTCAAGGGGATCAACCAGGTCAATGTGAGGAATGAGATCGGCATGACCTTTGCGGCCGCTCTCAAGGCCTTCTTGCGCCAGGACCCTGAGATAATAATGGTGGGCGAGATCAGGGACATGGAAACCGCTGAGATCGCCATCAAGGCCGCCATGACCGGTCACCTCGTTTTCAGCACCCTCCATACCAACGACTGCCCTTCAACCATAGGACGTCTCATGGATATCGGCATACCCGGCTATATGTTAGCCTCATCGGTAACCATGGTCCTTTCCCAGCGCCTTGTCAGGAGGCTCTGTCCCATGTGCAAGACCGAGATCAAAAATAAAAATCCCGAGGACCTGGAATTGATGGGGTTTCAAAAGGAAGAGATCGAGGGCCTGAAGATATACGGGCCGAAGGGCTGCCCCGCGTGCAACGGCGGATATAAAGGCAGGCTGGGCCTCTATGAGCTCATGGAGGTCACGGAGGAAGTCTCAAAGGCCATAAACGCCGGGATTCCGGAAGATCAATTGAGGAAGATAGCCATCCAGGAGGGCATGGTTACCCTCCGGCAGGCAGGCCTGGAAAAGATCCGTCACGGGGTGACGTCCATTGAAGAGGTCCAAAGGAATACGGTTTTCGCAAAGGAGGCCATGCCGACCTATCTGGTTAATCCCGATATTGAGCGCTATGAGGACGGGGACATGATTATCCGTGAAGGCAACAGGGACATAGACTTTTTCATGCTTGTTCAGGGGTCCCTGATTGTTTCAAAGCAAGGCAGGAAGATAGCGGAAATCACGCAACCCGGGGAATACTTCGGCGAAATGGCCGCCGTGTCAGGGGAGCCGCGATCCGTGTCAATCATATCCAAGGGCAGGTCTGTGATAAAGCGTTTCCCGGGAGACAAGCTCCCTGAGATAATAGAGAAATATCCGGAGGTGGCCAAACAGCTCTTTGAGGTTATTGTGAGCCGGTTGGACAACGCCAATAAAGTAACTGTGAAACTTGTCAATGACCTTATCAAAAGGCATTAATGTTCAACAATATAATTGTGTATATCCCTGATTATCTCTTCTGAAATCCGGGCCATAGCCAGGCTCATGGCCTCGGCCAGGCCCCGGGGATTCTTTTGCCTGCATATCTCTTTCCTGGTGTAGGACCGCTGGAAGAGGATCTTTTTGGTTATATCCTGCTCATTGTTATCGATCAGTATTGTGCTTATGGATAAAAGGGCATTCCAATCCTCTTCACTGTCCCATTCAAGAAATTCATCCACCGTCCCGGTCAGGATGAAGGAGGATTTTAACCCGCTGTCATAGGGCAGCACGGCCCTGAAAAGGCCGGAATGTCTTATGTCACGGTTTAGAAAGTGGGTGACGATATCCCCTGGATTATCCCTCCATCTGTTATATGGGTATGCGTCTCTTTTAAAGGACTGGTCCCTGTAAATTATCTGGGTGGTATTATAGGTGGGCGCCACATCAAAACGGTCCACCTTGATGGAATAGGGAAGCATGGCCAGGCCCTTTATAGATGGGGGCTCATATTCCAGGCCGTAGAATTCAATCCTGTTCCCCGGCTGCTTCAGGTTGATGCAACCGCCTATAAGCAATAAAAATCCAAGAAACATGACCGATACCCTTTTCATGTTGACCATGACAGGCCCTCCAATTTTAATCACTCCTCCGGCTTTCTGGGAGGGGGCGGTTCCCCAAAGATAAGCTGTGACGGTTGTACGGCTATATCTTCAATCAACCTGTTCAGGTTTTCACTCGCTCTCTCCAGGTTTTGGACAACAGTAAGGAGTTGCTGTCTGAGCTGATAGACTGAATCATTGGTGCCGCTCACAAGGGCGGTCCCACTTTCAAGCAAGAGGTTTGCGCTTTCCATGGCCCTCCTGAAGTCCTCAAGGCCGTCTTTGATTGTCTCCTCTTTTTCAGCGGTGATATTTTCCACCCTGGCAAGGGTTCGCTCCACGTGACCGATGCTCGTTTCAGCCTCCTCTAATATGTCTCCAAGGGAGCGCGTCGAATCTCCCACCGAGGCTATGATCCTATCCCACCTCCCCCTGTCGAGGAGGTGCCTTATCTCGAGGAGGGATAATTCCAGGTTGTTGGAGATTCCTTTTACGTTTGCGTCGGCTATCACATGGTTTATATTATCCAGTGTCAATTTTACCTTCCCGGAGATTCCTTCAAGGTCCAGGGCCCTTATCTGGTTCAGGACGTCATCGATTCCCCGGAGGAGTACAGTGATGTTGGAAGGTTTTGAGGAAATAACAGGGTATTTGGTTGGAAAATTGATCGCCGGGGATTGGTCGGGCTCGCCTTTTTTCTTTCTGTCCAGATCCACAAACATGCTTCCCGTAATGCCCACGGACTTTAGCTGGGCCACGAACTCCTTTGTGAGTCTCTGGCCTGTCTCGATCTTGAGTATCACCTGTATCAGCCTTGAATCGGGCGCCACCTCTATACTCTCCACCCGACCGACCGCCACACCCCTGTATTTTACTATGGAATCTACCTCAAGACCCTGCACGGATTCATTAAAATAGACGGCATAATATTGACCTTTTTCAAAAAAACGCGACATCCCCAGCCAGATAAAGGCCAATAGCGCAACGCCTATGCCGCAGGTTATAAACAGTCCGACAGTAAATTTAGCTCTCTGGGATGCCATTTAAGTGCCTCTCACATTATTCCTCATGACAGATCATTCCCATCATTTTTGGCCCGGCGGTTAAAAAAATTCTTAACAAAGGGGTTTTGGCTGTTGTCCCTGAGGTACTTTGGGTCGCCTTCGGCAATGATTCCCTTTGTCTTCTGATCCAGCATTATTACCCTGTGGGCGACGCTAAAGATGCTCTGGAGCTCGTGTGTGACGATTACCATGGTGGTCCCAAGAATCCTGTTGATATCGATAATAAGATTATCGAGCCCCGCTGATGTAACAGGGTCAAGTCCTGCGGAGGGTTCGTCAAAGAACAGGATCTTGGGATTCAAGGCCATGGCCCTGGCGAGGCCTGCCCTTTTTTTCATGCCCCCGCTGACCTCGGAGGGAAGATAATTTTCATAACCCTCCAGGTTAACCATTTTTAGCTTTATCTTTACCATCGTGTCCACTGATTTCTGAGGCAGGTCCGTGTACTCTTTAATAGGAAGGGCCACGTTTTCGGCAAGGGTCATGGAGCCCAAGAGGGCGGAGCCCTGATACAGGACACCGATCTTTCTCAGTACCCTCTGGAATGTGCCGTTGTCAGGATCGGATAAATCATCTCCATCTATTAGAATCTGACCGGAAAGGGGCTTAATAAGACCGATGAGGTTTTTCATCAGCGTACTCTTTCCGCATCCGCTTCCACCGAGGACCACGAAAATTTCACCTTCAAACACATCGAATGAAATCCGATCAAGTATGATTTCTTCCCCGTATCCAGCGGTCAGATCCTTTACGCGGATGATGTCCTGTCTGCCCATAAGATATTTCAGCCCCAGTACCGGAGGATTATCGAAAAGATTGAATCCGTCACAATAATAAGGAAAATACTGCTGACCACCGCCGATGTGGTTGCACGTCCCACCGATTCGGCGCCACCCCTGACCCGGAATCCCCTGAGGCAGCCAATCCACGCGATCAGGAGCGCGAACACGGCGCTCTTTATGAAACCAAGGGAGACATCAAAGAGAGACAGGGTCTTGATGGTCTGAGTCATATAGGCGCTCGTTGTCAGGTCGAGCATAAAAATTCCCACAACCAGGCCGCCCAAGATGGCGAACACGTCTGAAAACAGCGTCAGGAGCGGGACGACAACAACGGAGGCGATAATCTTCGGGACAACCAGAAACCGCGTCGGGTCAAAGCCCATGGTGAACAGGGCATCTACCTCTTCGGAGATCTTCATGGTCCCTATTTCCGCTGCAAAGGACGAGCCGGACCTCCCGGCGACGATAATGGCCGTCATCATCGGTCCCAGTTCCCGGGTCATGGCCAGGCTGACCAGCGAGGCCACATAGATATTCGCCCCGAACTGCTGGAGTTGCACGGAAGACATGAAGGCCATGATAAGGCCAAGAAGAAAGCTGATCAGGCTGACGATGGGAAGGGCGTCTACCCCTGTCCTCTGCATACACTGTATAGTATCTTCGGCCCGCAATGACTTCGGATGCAGGCAGACGTGGATCAATGAGAGAAATACGGATCCTATAAAGGATACCAGGTACTTCACGTCCTTCAGTGTTTCGAGTGTCGCATCGCCTAATCGGATAAAGATCCCGGGAGGCCGTTTTTTTAACAAGGTGACCGGCTCCCCTAACGAGTCGAAATCCAGAATGGAAAGGATGTCTTTCACTTTCTCGTTGGCGTTTTCAAGATGAAAGCCTCCTCTCCCGTGGGTGATTATTTCCCTCAATTCCGACAGGGCGAGGACACCGTAATCATCCAGATAGGCTGCATCACCAAGGTCCACGGTCAAAGACGAGGGCAGGCGATCCTGTAAAATGGGGCGCAGTTCCATGACCAGGGATGCGGCATTGGATGAGTTGATACTCCCCAGGATATGAAGAGTAATATCCCTCTCGCCATTCTCGGAGATTTCATATTTGACTGGATGGGTACCTTGGCTGTTTTCCATATCTATAAACACCATACTTTTATAAGCGGATTCCCACATATTCGAGGGCATATATCCACCGAGCCGCGAATTATCAAACAGAATAGGGGCATATGGCTCAGGACGTAATGCGCAAGGAGGATTAAAGTGAAGTTATGTTTTGACCCGAGCCCTGCGCCTCATGCCTTGAGCCATGTAATAGCTGTCTCCCTGAAGTGTAGCAGACAGAGTCCCTACCTCTAACAGTAAGGCTGCGGGCTTCTAGGATTTCTTAAACCCGAACTCCTCCAATTCCTCCTCGGTCACGTTATATCTGGCTTTGAGCAGTTCCTCATCCATTTGAAAGAGCAGCCAGCCGATGAAGCGATTATCCTTTTTTATTTCAAAGGCCACTTCGATGCCTTTCTTTCCCATGGGATGATCCTTGTCCACACGGTAGAGCGTCAGGACCTTATGAAGAGAGCCTTCATTACCCCTGAACTCTATGCCGGCGTATGAGTTGCCGATCATTTCAGTTTCTTCCGGTACCCGGGCTGAATAGGCGTCGAACACGGTCAAATTATCATCGAGGATAACCAGCCCTCTATAGGGCATCGGTTCGGTCCCCTGAATATCGAAAAAGGTCTTCATCACCTGACTGGTTTTCGACCTGTCTCGAACAGAAAGGGGATCTTTTAAAAGGGATTCAAGCAGGAGGGAATCCCTGCCCAACTGGTTTCTGAACTCCTGCTTTCTTTCCCTTTCAATAAAGGAAGACTCCTTTGAGATTCGCGGATAGAACAGGAACAGGGCAGCCCCTATCAGGCAGAGGAGAAGGAAAGAGGGGATAATCCGGTTGCGGAATCTACGATATTTCTTCTCCATCTCCCTGAATTTCGTAACGTCCCTGCCCAAGGAAAGAATGCCCTGGAAATTGTGATGGCCGTCATACAGGACGGTCGTGCTCGTGGAAATAAACCTTGTGCCCTTTTCCGGGTGTCTGATCCTGAGGACCTCTTCCTTAATGGAATATCCCGATTGCGCCTCTTCAAGACAGCGCCTATATTCATCGGGCTCTTCATATATCTCCTCCACTGGCCTGTGGTGCATCTGTGCCCAGGTCCTGCCGTACATAGCTTCAGCGACCGCGTTCCATGTGAGGATCTTTCCCTCCCTGTTGGTCAGGAAGACAGCGTCAGGAAGCTTGTCACAGAATTCCTTCAGCCCGAACATGACCTGACTTGTTTCGTCGAGACGGCTCGCGAGGAGTCTGGTGATATAACTTGCCGTCTCTGGAAATCGGTCAAGGAAGGCCGTGATCTCCTTTTTTGGTATACGAATCGCCTTTCCTTCGGCCCTGGCCCTGACTGTGGCGGTCCTCCTGGCCCCAAGAAGGAAAGACATCTCCCCAAAGGGATCTCCCTGCCGGGTGATCTCGGCTATCCTGTTATTGCCCTTGAGGACATCTAACTGGCCGGAGATGAGGATAAAGAGGTCCTGACTGTCATCCCCCTCCATGAAGATGGTCTGGCCTTCTTTAAAGGAGAATATGTAGTTTTCCAGATCAGGATTGTCGAATATTTTATCAAGCATTTGAGTCACTCGTGTAAATTGTAAAATAATTCTCTCTTATCTGTTTTCCTTCATCCTCTGGGTCTGAATGTATAATTGAGATGCCTGGAAATATGTCAGCATTTACGAGTCATTCTCAAATGATTTGTTCGACCTTAAGTTTTTCATTTTTATCATGATTCCATTTATAGTATGTCATAATAGATACTTAAGCAAGATGTGTGCCATATGTCAACATGTGAAATGATGTCTTGAGGCCAGACGGATGCATAAGGGGCGGGAAAAAAGGCAAAGGAGGTGGAAAAGGTTAAAGTGATATTAAAGCAAACTGCATTAAAACCGAATACAAATAGCCCGTCCCACTTTATGCGCTTGTCTGCCCAGCCTTTATTTTGGAAAAAAATTTAACATCCGGTAGATTTTCAAGATCTGGATCTTGTGTCCAGATCAAACATCCATAAGATTGAGCTGTTGAAAGAATAATACTGTCAGCCATAGGAAGCTTATACTTTAAGGTCAGCTTCGAAGCATTCATCGCAATACTTGTAGTGAGGTCTATAACCGTACCTTTTTGCATGGCGGCTACGACTTGAAGGGCTTCATTTTCACTTGATTCTCGTAACACCACTTTAAATACTTCATAAATGGTAATCACAGGCACAATTAGCGATGCAGGGTCTTGAAGAGGGGTTGCGAACTGGTCTGAATTTGGTCCTCCTGAAAAATATTCAAGCCATCCCGAAGAATCGACGATATTCATAATCT
>CAZGIZ010000069.1:0-21397 GCA_964526655.1 uncultured Desulfobacteraceae bacterium
ACCGGAGTAATGACTCCTATGGCATAGCCTCTGTTTCTTACTCCCGCATAACGGGCGTTTACTACAATAAATTGAACAGGAGTTATTTCTAAGCATGGGTCATGATGTTTTTTCGCAGTGACTGGCGATTCTTTGCATGCCCTGCATAAGTCCCTATTATGAATCCCGGGCCATGTCAAGCCTCTACCGGTTCCAAAATCTACCATCAAATTTGCCAACCTACAGTCAATGTCATTAACTTAAGCTCCTCGATTCTGATATTGAGGCCTGGGACGTCATTCCGGTCCCGCATCAAGTGATCATTTGTTTGCTTGACTTTTATCTGGCCTTGCCCTATAGAATCCTGCCGAAATTTAACTTTGAGGTGAGTTATGGAGCACAACCCCTGCCTGAATTGCGGTGCATGCTGCGCCCTGTTTCGTGCCACCTTTTATTGGGCTGAAACCTCCGAATTTACTCCGGGAGGGGTCCCTTCGGAACTGACGACCAAAATCAACGATTTCTTCGTTGCCATGAAGGGTACGGACAGGCGGCCGCCCCGCTGCATCGCGCTTAAAGGCGACATAGGCCGGCAGGTCTATTGCAGTATTTATGATCAAAGGTCTTCGTCATGCAGGGAATTCGAGCCTTCATGGCAGCAAAACAGGAACAACCCCAGGTGCAACCAGGCGCGCCTGGCCTGGGGTCTGAAACCGCTTAGGCCGGATTCATGGTTTGATACAAGAGGATTTCCCAAGGCTGCCTGATCTGGCAGGGGGAATGGAAAAAGGGCTTTTGGAAGTCACACTTACCAGTATTTGAGCGCCTCCTTGATCTTGGCGCTCCTGATTTTTTGATCATGGGCGTCCTTTTTTTCAAATGCCTGGAGCAGTTTCGGGAGAAGCTCTTCCAGTTTAACCGGCTTCAGGAGGTAGTCAAAGGCCCCGAGTTTCATCCCTTCAATGCTTGTCTCCACGGATGCGTGACCGGTCAGCAAAAGGACCTCGGTAAGCGGCTGTTCCTTTTTGATCTCCCTTAGAGTTTCTATCCCGTCCATGCCGCCGGGCATCTTGATATCAAGGATCACCACGTCAACAGGCTTTTTCTTAATGACTTCAAGGGCCTCTTCACCGCTTTTCACCCCATAGGCGTCGATCTTCCTCTTCTTGAGACGATTCACAAGGGTCTCCAGAAAATCCTCTTCGTCATCCACCACTAAAACAGTAAAGAATTCCATGTCTCCTCCTTGTTACATTTGGTTTTGAAGGCCTGCCTGGAAAAACCTACTCATACCCTGTACCGCACCAGTATTTTATACAATTTCCCGAAATTTGAAATCCTAAAATGATAGGTTCCGGGTTCAGGGCTCAAACTGAGTAAATACAAATTATTTTTTCTCCGGCGGCACGACAGGAATCGTCACAGTAAAAGTGGTTCCCATGCCGACCTGGCTGGTAAGGCCGATGCCCCCCCCCATTTTCTCCATGATGTCGTAACTTACCCAGAGACCGAGACCCGTTCCCCTACCCGCCTCCTTTGTGGTGTAAAAGGGATCAAAGACCTTCGCCTGCTGATCCGCCGGAATGCCCGGCCCGTCGTCCACCACCTTGACTGTTATCTTATCATCCGTGCGGCTGCTTATGACATTGACCAGTCCGTCACGGCCGATGGCGTCGATGGCGTTTGAGATAAGATTTAAAAACACCTGCTGTAGCTTTGCCTGTTCGCTCGCAATAATCGGGAGGTCCGGGGCCAGCTCCGTGCTTATCTCAATGTTGTTGATCCTGGCATAATTCTCAAGGATGCCGATGGTCTGGCGGAGCGTGTCGTTAATGTCCACGTCCTCCAGCCGGGGCTCCATTTTCCTGGCAAATCCCAGCATGTTATGGACGACCTTTCTGGCCCGTTCCACATGCTCTTCTATCTTCCTGATGGAAATCCTGAATTCCTCGAAGTTCTTGCTGTTTTTAAGATCCTCCTCGCCTAAAAGGTCTTCCATCCATCCGGTCTTCTGGAGGATCACGGCGAGGGGATTATTGATCTCATGGGCCACGCCGGCCGCCATCTTACCCAGGGCGGCCATCTTATCCGACTGGACGAGCTGGGCGTTGAGTTCGTTCATTTTCGTGTCCGCGGTTCGAAGGCCTTTCACTGCCAGGCGCGTCGTGAAAATAGTGGTGAGGACAATGGCCAGGATGCCCGCCACTATTATTATGATCTCGGCCGCTCTCGTGACAATCAATCCCTTCATCTCTTCTTTCACTTCCTGGTTTATCACCAGAAGCCAGTCCTTACCCTTCAGCCAGGCCCCCGCATACAGTCGCTTGCTCCCATTTTCATTGGCTATTTCAATGACGGCTGTCTTTGATGATCCAAAAAGTTTGGTATCAATCCCTGACGCGGTCTGGATATCTCCGGCAAACCGGGGCGCGGTCTGGTATATGCCTTCCCCGTTGATGATAAAGGCATCTCCTGTCTTACCCACCTGGGCGGACCTTACAAGGTTTCCAAAGATGTAGGGATCAATAGTGGCCCTCAGTATCCAGTTCCGGTTGTTCTCCTGCCGCCGTACCGCTATGATGAAGTGGGGAATCTTCCTGAAGCCCATGAAGACGTCGCTTATGTACACGCCCTTGCTCATTATCTCCCCGAACCAGGGCTGCATGTAATAATTCAATCCCATAAGATTGTAGGGTCCCACATAGGCTATATGATGACCGGAATCATTGATAACCCCCAGATCAACAAAGGCCCCGGCACGCGAATTCATGACATCGAGTATATGGTTAAGGTTATCTTCATTTGTCATATACTTGTAACTGTGGGTATCCGCCATGGCGGACAGAATCGCCGTCCGCTCCTTTAAAAAGAGGTCAAGGGCCTCGGCCTGGGCCGTTGCCCTGTACTCTATCTGCTCTTGGATCTTGACCTTATAAATCCTGGCGAACTGGTAATATATGATCGCTCCAAGCAGGATGAGAGGGGCAAGGGAGACCAGCAGTGTGACCGCTATCACCTTTTTTTGAAGATTGACATAAAGTGCAGTTTTCATGTTTTGTCTTTCAAGATGGCCCGATTGTGAACCTTAAACCACCCTTCTATATCAGCCCTAATATCTTCCACCACACCGTCGCTATTACCACAAGGATCGCCAGCAGTATGGGTGTGGCGACCAGGCCCGCCTTCGTGATGTCTGAGGCCTTGAAGTACCTGTAACTGTAAGCGATCGCGTTGGGGGGGCAGCCTATGACCAGGAGCATGGCGAAGGACGTCGCCATTCCCAGGCACAGGGCCAGTATCCTGGGATCTACTCCTTCCAGTTGGGCCATAGGAATAACAATGGGCAAAATCAGGGCCGCAGCGGCCACATTGGCCATGGCATTTGTCACGAGGGCGCCGAAGATCCCCACCCCGATAAAGAGCAACAACCAGCCGCCACCCTGTACCATGGGAAGGAAGAGGTTCGCGAAATACTCTGCCGCCCCGGAGTACCCCATTGCAAGGCCGAGGGAGATGCCTCCGCCGAAGATAAAGAGGGCCGTCCCCCATTCAAGGTTGCTGTGGATGTCCTCCCATTTCAGGACGCCTGTAATGACAAGGGCGGCCACCCCTAACATGCCGGGGACGGAATAATCCAGGCCGTGAATACCCTTCGTCAGCCACATAAAAAAAACGATCATGGTTATGATCATGGTCTTTTTTTCAAGGGGATTCCAGGGTCCGAGGTCATCTTCAAACCTGGGCAGCTTAAAGGAGGTATCCGGCCGGAATACGAAATAGACAACCGCGACGGCAGCGGGCACGGTCACAATGGCGGCGGGCATGGCATACTTTATCCAGTCGAAAAAACTGATCTCGATCCCCGTAAACTCCTTGAGAAAGGCGGCGGAGACCATGCACCTCCCGCCTCCTATGAGCGACCCCATTCCCCCGCATGAACAGGCAAAGGCCAGAGAGAGGAGCATGAACCTGGCCGTATTGGTATTGGGCTCGATTCCGACGGCCCTCATCAGGGGCATCATGGTCACAATGCCTATCGCTGTAGCCGCCGCGTCGTGCATGAAGGCGGATGATATCCCTAATCCTATGGAGATAATAAAGGTGAATCGAACCACGCTGTTCCCGGCCTTCCTGATTATGAAAAACCCAAGCCGCTTTGTGAGACCCGACTTTTCCAGTGATATGGCGAAAATCAGGCAGCACATGATAAAAACAACCACGGGATGCATGTAGGAGGCCCATATTTCCTTCACATCCCCTATCCCCATGATTGTCAGGAGCACGGCAATGCCTATGGCCGTAATCTCAAGGGGAATCGGCTCCAGTATGAACAGGAACAGCAAAACGGCCAGGACTGCCAGGAACCTCATGGCCTTTGGAGACAGCCCGTCCACGTGATCGACCTTTACCCCGGGCATGTTCAGTTCCCCTGCCTTTTGCTTCAGGAATGCCGCGGTGGATTCCGGCAGGCCCGGCTCCTTGGCCTCGACAATATATCCGGCGAATTTTCCCTTTTCTGCGGGGAGCAGCTCAAACCTTTCACTGATATGACTTAGGAAGGCACGGGATTCGTCCCCCGTAATCCTGAACCTCTTGCCCTCGGGCCTTGGCAGACAGAGGACGGCAACACCCAGAACCAGCGCTATTAGAAGTTGAATTTCCTTTTTTTTAAAAAACATGTCTGCTCCCTGATCAGATAAGATTCGTATATGGATACGTTCCCTTCCCTCGAGTCCTAATCCCGTCCTATTTCGCCCGGCAGGGACGAAGGGCCGGGTATTTGAAATTAAATAGTAGTTAGGCAATACCCGTGCCAAAGGCATAGGCGGGGACAGCTAACTATAACTCTTTGAATTAAATTTATTTTTTGGGAATAAACATTGATGGAGTTTTTTATTGCAGGGCCTTTTTTGTCAATTTTTTTTACAGGCTGTAAAGGGAAGATCAGAGGATGCTTGAGATGTCCTTCCTGATCTTTGAGCGGTAATATTCCACTGAGGCGGCATTGGACATTATCATGTCCAGCTGCCTCGTATGAATCGTGAGGTAACCCAATATCTTAAGACGGCTTTTAATAAAATCTTCCTCATATCCCTCCAGGCGGGCAATCAGGTTATCCTCCCTGACATCCACCCTGAAATCGTACTCCTCGAGTATCTCCCTGATGAACATGACCCTTCCATATCTCCTCTGGCCGTCAGCGGCCCCGCCCTTGAACTGGAAGCTGATATAGTTCTCACCGGGCCTTTCGCTCACCATCGCCTCTATAATGGAGAAATGGAAGCCCAGCCTTGAGCTCAGGCTGCAGTAGTTTCTCGAGATCATGAAATAGTTCCGGTCCCCGTATCCCGTGCGGGAACCGGCAGCCAGGGCGGGATTTGTAGTGGCCTGGAACATGACCGACATGAAGCCCTTCCCGTCCAAGGGTGGGGGTCCTTCCCAGGGAAGGGCCGTGATGCCCTCCCAGAGCGCGAGCATGGGGATGGAGGCTATATCTTCAGGCCGCACATATTTCCCCTCCACGTCCCTTGTAAAACCATCGTCCAGATTCAGTACCCACCACTGCATGGGCACGTCCACAAAGAGCTGCTTGCTCGACCGCTCGGGGAAGTGGTGGTCCTTCCCGAACCTGAACATCTCGTCCACAACCTTTTCATGACAGAAGCGAGTGATATCATGAAAGGTCCTGCACCTCGCCGGTCTGAACTCCGGCGCGTCAGGATCGAGGAGATTCAGCGGGACAATATGTTGAGCAACCCCTTTAAGGGATTCAAATACAGGGCTCCCTTCCATCAGGTTTTTTGATTTCTGCCTGCCGTCCAGCAAGATGTCTATGCGACCCTCATAGATCCTTAGCCCATCCGCGTCCAGGGTGATTAATTCTTTCTTCTTCAATTTATCAATCGCTCCCCTCATCCCAAAGATGGCCGGTACCCCGAATTCCCTGGCAACATTGGCGAGATGTCCCGTGATGCCCCCCTGTTCCGTGACAATCGCGCTCACCCGGTTCAGTAGGACGGCCAATCGCGGAAGGGCCTGGGTCGTGACCAGCACGGCTCCCTCTGGAAAACGGAGGATATCCGCATCCTTTTTCACGATAAAGGCCGGTCCCGCGGCCGCTCCCGGGCTCGCAGTAAATCCGCCCTCCATCAGGACGGGCCAGGGGCCCTTCCTAAGACTTCCCTTTCCATCCAATCCGCCCCTTCTGCCAGCATCCTGCAGGGGCCGGCACTGGAGTATGATAATGGATCCGTCAGGCTTGAGGGCCCATTCGATATCCTGCGGGGCCCCGTAATATTCTTCCAGGTCCAGGGCCAACCGGGCGACTTCAAGGGCCTGGCCGTCGCTCAAAGAAGGCTTGTCGCCCATTTCCCCGGTCAGATCCATCCGGCAGACTCCCTCCTCGGCGTAACAGATGAATTTTTGATCCTTGAAGGCGACCTCCTTGCTGATGATTTTCAAGGGATCTTCCCTTGAGACAAGGAAGAGATCCGAAGATGTGCTCCCGTCCACTACAGGTTTTGGGAGACCCCACACGGAGTTGATAACGACGCTTTTTCCCCAGGTATCCAGAAAATTGCTGGAATAGGTCACGCCGCCCGAAAGGGCGTCCACCATGCTCATGCATCCCACGGCCATGGCAATGTCCTCGTCCCTCATTCCGCGATTCATCCTGTATGTTATGGCAGTAGGGCTATATTTGCTGGCAACAATCCCCTTGTAGGAATCGAGAATGTTCTCACGGCTCACGTTGAGCTCCGACCTGTATTGCCCAGCGAATGAGACCCCGGGCATGTCCTCCCCAAGGGCGCTGCTGCGCATGGCCACCTTTATTCCGGCGCCGTCTGACTGTTCCAGGAGCCTGTACTGTTCCGATACGGCCCCTTCGAGATCCTCCGGCAGGGTCGCCTGGGTGATCAGCCGCTGGATGCCGGCGCTGACCCGGTAAAGCTGTTCCTGGTTCTCCATCTCCATAGTCTGGAGGAGGCGATTGATCTCCGTCTGCAGATCATTATGCTCCATGAAACGCCAATATGCCCGGGCTGTGACGGCAAAACCGTTGGAGATCTTGAGGCCCGTCCGCGCTCCTATCTCGCCCAGATTGGCCATCTTGCTTCCCACCTGGTCGGCAAAATCCTTATTAATGGATGCGAGGGGAATGACAAGAGGGCCGGTTTTCAAGGACTCTTTGGGCCTGATAAAGGGGTTGATATTCTTCTGTATATCCTTGAAACGGTCATAAAGCTCCTCATACTTTCCCGGGGAAAGATCGTTTAAATGCTTGATTATCTGCCATACATTCGTTGAGATGCTCGTGCTCCTGGAGCGCACAAAGGCCATGCCAAAGGGACTTGTCCCCAAAAGTGCGCCCTCTATCTCGGACATTATCTCGAGGGCCTTATTATTCGCGTTCAAAAGGAGCTTGAAATGATGATATCTCTCCCTGAAGGCGATTCGGAGCTCCTCCACACGGGAGGCCTCAAAAAGCCTTTCCTTCGAAAAAATCCTCTTTAATCTGTTTAAGAATTTGGCCATGGGCTGAACTTAGTTCCGCTAATCTATTATTCCATGCGCGGGAATTAACATCAAACTTTATATAATAACTGTTATTCTCAACAAATGATAAATCCCAAATTCCGAAACATTAAATACAAAAGGCCAAAGGCATGGAATTTCATTAGCCTTTAGCCTCCTTTAATATCTTCAAATCAAGGGTTACACCTATGCCGTATACCCTATGCCGTAAACCGCCTATTTAATGCTCCAGATTCATTCCCCATCCCTCAAACATGAACATAAAGGCAAAACCGTACCAGACGGTGTAGACCACGTAGAACAGAAGGCTTAAGACCACGATTCCAAGGCTGTCGGAAATCTTTTTGGGCTCGATGTTATAGTAATTATAGGAGCATTCGACCCCCTTCTCAAGCACAAGAACCGCAATATCCGCCTCCTTGAATTTGCCCTGATCGCTCAGGACCTTGTCCATGCCCTTCAGGGCCCTGTACCAGTTATAGAGGACCTGTCTTCCCTCAAGGTCATATTTGGCCATTACATCCTGCCCCGCATTATTATACATCAGCTCGGAATCATTGAGACAGTTTTCCAGTATCAGGCCGAGGTCTCCCTCAATCGTGAGCTCCTTCCCGGATATGCTTACCGTGGCCCCCCCCTTCTCAAAGAGCGGCCCCGTCTTTTGCGCCCGGTCCTCGGTATCCATTTTCAGGGTAACTGCTATGGGGTCTTCCCTGAAGGCCGCAGCCTCCTCCCTCAGGTGCGGGATATAATTGGCCGAACCCTTTGAGATGGAATTATAAAGCGCATCCATATACTCCAGGCCATTCTGGCCCTGAAAAACAGGCAAAAAAATGATTATTATAAGTATGATAAAACCTATCAACATTCCGAGCCCCAGGAAAAACTTTTTTTTGTCCTTTATCATGAATGGGCCTCCTTTCCCTTTAAGACGTCGATCTTCGATATAAAGGTTCCGATGACCCAGACCGCGAAGGCCCCTATTACTATGAAAAAGGCGATGATTCCTATTTTGTCGAGGATGTAGCCTATCCTCTCCGGCAAAGGAATGACACCCATATGGGACAGCTTTCCGGGCAGCGCGAATATCCTGTTCATAAAGCCTGCGAGAACGGCCATTGCGTAAAAACCACGAATCGTGACACCGGTAACCACCTTTGTAACCATGGCGCCGATCTGAATCCCCAAAATGGATCCCAGGAGCATCCCTATTGCAAGGGTATAGAAGATAAATCCGTAAATGGCGTACTGGCTGATCGAACCGAATCCCGCGGAAAAAATGATCTGGAAGATATCAGTGCCAACAGTGGTCGCGGACGAGACGCCGAGGGTGTACACGAATATCGGGAAAAACAAAAAGCCGCCGCCTACCCCCATGATGCCCGCGCACAGTCCAACAAGTATCCCCGAAAGGACCAGGAACACCCATGATATCCTCCTGCCCCCTGGCACGATACCGAAATCAAATTTTATCATGGGAGGGATATTTACCGACTGGATCTTCTGGGGCAGGTTCTTGATGTCGGCGCCCTCGGTCTTGACGCCATGGAACTCTTCCATGGGCCTTGCCTTCCTTGACTTGAGAAAATCCGTGAGCGCGTAAGTCCCAAGGAATCCGAGTATCAAGGCGTAGATCGCGGTGATAAAAGCGTCGCTTAGCACGGGATTGATCTCATAGAGCATCCTGTTCAGGACGCCGCCCGTGGTAATGCCTATGGCTGAACCGATTATGAAAACGACGGCCAGGGGAACGGACACATTCCCTAATTTACGATGCATCACATAACCCATGATGGCCTTTGCAAAGATATGGAACAGGTCCGTTCCGACCGCTAAGATGCCCTTGATGCCTGCGCTCATGAGGGCCGGAGCGATCACGAAACCTCCTCCCGCTCCTATACATCCGGTGATCAGGCCGGCCCCGAGCCCGATCAGGATAGAGACCAAAAAGATACCTATGGAATAATAGGCCGGGCTGTACGCGTGCTCCCCCCCCAGGATCTCCGGCAGGGCCCCGCCGACCTCATCCGCATAGGCGATTCCCAGGATTATCACGGGCAAAGTAAGCAGTCCGAGGGCAATCATCCTCTTCCTGTCACCCAGGATGGTATTTGAAACTCCTATCTCCCATTTCGCTTGCGCCCTCGCGCCGATCATTAAAAATTCCCCCAATTGTCTGATTAAGTTCATGCTGGATTAATACCTCCCTGTGCTCTTATGTTTATGTGTACTGTCTTATTTCTCTCTGTCGATTATCTCTTTCATGCAGGCGATCTTTTCTTCCTGGATGGCCTTTTTCTTGCAGGCGTCCTGGATCTTGTATAAGAGATCGTCGAAATCCATGGGCTTCATTAGATAGTCAAAGGCCCCTAATTCCATGCCTTCTATGGCCACCTCAACGCTCGCGTGGCCCGTCAGCATTATGACCTCCGCCATGGGGTGCACCTTTTTTATCTCTCTTAAGGCCTGGATTCCGTCCATTTTTGGCATCCTCACATCCAACACCACCACATCGACTGGATTCCTGCCCAGCCATTCGAGGGCATCTTCAGCGCTTCCGACTCCCGTGACATCCAGACCCCTCTTTCTCATCCGCTTCACCAAAGTTTCCAGATATTCTGTCTCATCATCCACGAGCAAGACCCTGTAATCATCCACGCCGCTTACCTCCCTTTTTAACAGCTTCCCTGATTTTCTTGATCAATTCCTCCAGGTCGCAGGGTTTTGTAAGGTAATCAAAGGCACCGAATTCGATGCCTTCCCTTGCGGCCTTTTCCGAACCGTGACCCGTGAGCATTATTACCTCCATGGGGGGAAACATCTTTTTAAAGATCTTCAGGACCTCGATGCCATCCATATCCTCCATCTTGAGGTCAAGGAGCGCGACGTCAAAATCTTTTCTCCTGAGGGCCTGGATGCCTTCGAGACCGCTGTATGTCTTTTCCACCTCTATGCCCCTTTTGGCGAGCCTGTTTGAAAGGACATCAACAAAACCCCTTTCATCGTCCACGAAAAGGAGCCTTATCCTGTTTCCCCTATTATCCGCCTTTCCCGTCATGACATCTCCATTGAGGCATGATGTTCAAACCCGCCGCGCCCTGATCGCACGGCCCTCTCATCTACCCGTGAAGAGACAAAGCCTCTTTGACCCTGGCCTCCCTGATCTTCTCCTCGTGGTCCCGTTTCTTTCCGGCCGCCTCCCCCACCTTTGTCATGAGCTGATCAATGTCACAGGGTTTCATCAGGTAGTCAAAGGCGCCCCGCTTCATCCCCTCGATGGCGGACTCCACCGTGGCATGGGCCGTAAGCATTATGACTTCCGTCAGGGGATAGGCCTTTTTTATCTCTCCCAATGTCTCAATTCCGTCCATTCCGGGCATTTTTACGTCCAGGATAACCACGTCAACATTCTGATTCTTCTTTAAGGTCTCCAGGGCTTCCTGCCCGCTCAAGGCGGAAATGATCCTGAGATTCCGTTTCTCAAGACGTTTTGTCATGGTTTCAACGAACGGAGCTTCATCATCAACTAATAGTACGAAGGGGGCGGTCATGGTGATTCTCCTTTCTCTCGATTACTTATAATAAATCATCCGGCAGCGGAATCCTTACACTGAAAGTCGCACCTCTATCAACGGCGCTCCGGACGGTTATTTCGCCTCCATAGTTTTGAATAATACCATAGCAGATGGAGAGCCCAAGGCCCGTCCCCTTGCCGACCGGTTTTGTGGTAAAAAAAGGATCAAATATCCGGTTCAGGATCGCTTCCGGAATTCCCGGGCCGCTGTCCGCCACCTCAATCACGATGCTGCAGTCTATCAGACGGCTGGATATGTTCAGGGTGCCGCCTTTCTTTTCCATGGCGTCAAGGGCGTTATTGATCAGGTTCAATATCACCTGCTGCATCTCTGTCTGGGACACCTTGACCGTTGGAAGGTCTTGAAGGTCCATATTTAATGTCACGTTACTGTACTTTGCCCTCTGGGCCGATATGGCGACGATTTCCTCTATCAGTTCGTTGAGCTGCACATCCTGGATCCGTGAATCGGTCTTTCTGGCAAAACTTAGCAGTTTCTGGGTAATCTCCTTGCAGCGCTTCCCCTGGGTATTGATCTGGCTCAATGCCCTCTTCATCTCGTCAATGTTTTTGCTTTTTAAGCCATCCTCTTCCTCTAACAGATCCTCGATCCAGCCCGCCTCTTCCACCATAATCGCGACCGGGTTATTGATCTCATGGGCGATTCCGGCTGCAAGCTCTCCCACGGACGCCAGCTTGCCGGTCTGGATGATCTGCTCGTTCATCATCTCCTTTTCCTTTTCCACCTTTTCCACATTGACCGTCATGTTCTTGAACCGGACAAAGGCCATAATAAGTGTGGCCATGCTTCCCAGGAGGATAATGACAAGGGTGATTCTCAGCGCCTCGTAGAAATCCGAAAAGACGTCCGAGGCCTTTTGCTGGTAGACCAGCAGCCAGTCACCCTGCTTTAAAAAGGAAGAGACATAGATATTTTTATTCCACAGGCCGAAGGATTTCTCCGTAACCTGTATCTCATCCATATTTTTGATTTTCAAGAAGTCGGAATAGGGCGATTCCGTGGGCTCAATATTGTGGAGCGGTTTCGTCTGAAACTCTCCTTTCCTGTTGAGTATAAAGGCAAAGCCGGTCTGTCCGATCCTGATGTTTTCCACCAGGTCGTTAAATGACATGAAGTCAATGGTGGCTCTTAAAATGTAGGGTTGCCCGTTGAAATCTTTGGTCACGGTAACTATAAAATGGGGAAGACCCCTGAGACCCAGAAAGACATCGCTTATATAATACCGGCTTCCCCTGGCCCTTTTAAACCAGTCCGCATCCGAATAATCCGCCTCGCCCAATTTAAAGGGCCCTGCATAGGCTACCTGTATCCCCTGGTCATTGATGACCCCCAGGTCCACGAATACGGAGTCGTAATCCTGCCGCAGCAGTGCCAGCTCGTCCTGTAAAAAGGAATCGTCGCTCAATTCCTTGAGATCAAAGGTGCCTGCCAGGAACTGGATATCCCCGAGCTTTTCCTTTAAAAAATTATCAATTATCAGTTTATGCTTTTTTACAAGGGTCTCCAGATGGGCCTGGGCCTTTTCATGGTAGGAGGTATAGAATTGATAAAGAATGATGACGCTGACAAGGATCAGGGGAGTTATGGAAGTGAGCAGGACGCTTAATAACCTGCTTTTAATGAATAGTCGAAAATACCTCGTTGAACTGTCCCGTTGTTGATCCATATCGCTGCCCTTTTTGAGGCCTTCCCGGATTCCTGTTTTATATTTAACCTGAGTTAAGCGGTTCACGGTTCTGGGTTCAAGGTTAAAAAATGTCAATATCCCGATTTATAAAGGGTAATGAAGCTCCCCACCGCAAGCGGTGGGGTATCAAGCGGAATTCCGCCATAGCAACCCGGCTTCGCTTTTGCAAGCTTCGCCGTGGTTCACCTCGCCATTCATCCCTGCGGCAAGCCGCAGGGTATTCTGGCGAAGGCGAATAAACTTAATCCACCGATGTATATCACTCCACCCTATTGGGTGATTCTTGTAGCCCTTCGGAAATAGGCCTCGGTAAATTGTGGATCAAGATCTTTACAACCTCTGAACCTTGAACGGGGAACTCGGAACCGTTCAATTTAAGATTTAATGTTCATCTCGCAGAAGTAATTCAGATACCACTTTTTTCAGATGTTCAATGCTGCTTCCCTTCTTTTCAACAAAGTGAACAGCGCTCGAGACATCGGCCGTGTCCGGATAATCCGTGGAGAAGGCATGGAGTATGAGGGGCAAGGAGGGAACCCTATCACTGATTTTTTCCAAGAGACTCATCTCCTTTGCCTCAAATAATTCCGGATCCAGGATGACAAGGTCTACGGTTTCTTTGTTGTAAATCCAATAAAGGATTTCCCGGGCACTCTTCGCCATCTCGACGTGGTAGCCCTCCAACTCCAACTCTCGCCTTAAAAACTCCCTCACATTCCTGTTTCTGTCAGATATGAGAATCGTGAATTCTTTCACAATTTATTCTTCCTCTTTGATACATAATCACGGAGCCAAAAGCAAGAATAACGCCCAAAATCCGGGAAGCCGACCCCATAAGCAGCAGGGCCGCGTCACCTGAGTGAAGCCCTCATTTTTGCCAGGGCCTGATGGGCCGAGTTTACCAACGGGTGAACAGTCGGCGCCGGGGTAAGCATCGGGTGAGTCGCTATCTGCATCATATCCAATTCACGCACGGTCACCTTCTTCTGGATTGCCAGCGCAACCATGTTGATCAATTCCCCGGCCGAGGGACCACCGGATATCTGCCCTCCCAGGATGATTCCCGACCTGTCCGCGAAAACAAGCTTTACCTTGAGTTTGTGGGCGTTGGGCAGCGTTCCAGGGTGCCTATCAGGGGCCTCGCCCGTCGCCGAAATAATGCGAAAACCCTCCTTAAGGCACATTCGACAGGTCATCCCCGTGCTTGCAAAGGAGACGTCGCCGATCTTCGTGGAAAAGGCGCTGATTGTCCCCTGTATCTGGTGCAAGACCCTGATGCCGTAAAGGTTCGTTCCGGCGTTGCGGGCCTCCGCCGTCGCGGTCGATGCCAGCCAAACAGGGACTTCTTTTCTCGTGAAAAAATCCCTCTTCAGGGCACAGTCACCCACGGCAAAGATCTCCTCGGCATCGGTCCTCATGTAATCATCCACCCATATTGATCCCCTATCCGTGATACGCAGGCCCGCCTTTTTCGCCAAATCAATGGAGGGTATTGCCCCTATGCTTACCAGTACCATATCAGCGGGAATTGATCCTCCTCCTTCCAGGGTTACGGACTCCGCCTTCTCTTGGCAGTCAATGGAGGCAACGCGACTGTTCATATGCAGCCTGATGCCGGCCGAATCAAGTATCTGATAGACTTCATCGCAGAACTCGTCATCAAAGGCCGTGTATAACAGCTTCGGCATCATCTCAATTACATGGATCTCCTTTCCGGGCATTCTGGACAGTTCATCGGCAAACTCCGCCCCTATAAATCCTCCGCCAGTGATCACTATGTTTTTTGCCTTTCCCACCTCTTCACGCAAAGCGGTCATTGCGGACATGCTCTTTCTGATGGAAAAAACCCCTTTTTTATCCACTCCCTCAATGTGAGGCATGACCGCCTCTGTCCCAGTCGCAAGGACAAGTCTCTCATAGGAGAGCGACTCGCCAGACTCCAGGGTAACTGTGTGCGCCTTCTTATCCAGGGAGACAGCCTTTCCCACAATAACCTGTATCCCCGCATTATTAAGGGGCATATCTCCCATGGCGTTATTTTTGGGATCGGGCATGGTGTTCATCATGTAGGGAATGGCGCATGGTATGACACTGTCTCCTATCTCCTTTATTACGCACACGGATTTTTCCGGGTACACGCTTTTGGCTGTCAGCGCGGTTATGATTCCTGCCGGCCCTCCTCCTATAATAATTACATTAGATTCCATTTCTTTTTTCTTCCTTTGGTTAAAAAATGCTCATCTATAAACTAACGTTTCTGGATTCGAGCTATATACTACAAGCATTCAGCTATCATCAAAAGACATTAAAAACAAAGGCTTGGCTGACCGCTGAAAGCCCCATCCAAAAATTTGCTGTTTCTGGATGGACACCGGGTAATTTTATCCTTGAATATTATCCGCAATCCGACCCCTCTAAGCCGTCTCATAGATCTCCCTCTCGTTTTTTTGGTGATCCACCACGTATAGGAGCTTCGCTATATTATTCAGGTCCTTTTTGAGGTGGGCCGTCAGTGGCATCCCGATCCCGTAGACCCTGATATACACCTTTCTATGGCCCTCCCTTGCCCTGTCATAGGAGCCAAGGATACTCGATATGCGGCCGCCATATTTGCGTATAACATCCGTGACCTCCTTGATGGACCCGGGCCTGTCTTCCAGTTCAAAGGCGAACTGGATCCCTCCCATTGAAAGCCCTGTCAATGAAATCAATACCCTGAAGATATCGCTCTGGGTGATCACTCCGGCGATCCGCCCTTCATGATCGACCACGGGAACCCCGTTTATCTTCCTGTTCAAAAGGGTCTCCGCCGTTTCCTCCACAGTGTAATCGATCGGGACCGTAACTACTTCCCCGGTCATTATCTCCTTGACCTTTATGTTTGAAATGATAAAGGCTAATTCATGCATCTCAAGGGAATTCGCCTTTGAAGCGGATGCGCCCCTTATATCCCTGTCCGTGACCACACCAACCAGCTTGCCCTTCCTGACAACGGGCATCATCCTGATATTGTTCTCCCTCAGGAGTTTCATGGCGTGGTCCATGGAGTCATCCATATCAATGGTAATGACGTCCTTGCTCATCCAGTTTTTTACCAGCATCTTTGCCCCCCTTCCCCAATCTTTTCCATATTTCTCATAAATCCGATCCCCAATTGTCGGAAAAGCAATGACTGTGCCAAACCTGGGACAGGAGTCGGGCTGGATTAAAGGGCTGTAAATATTGCCATTATAGTGAAATTAATTGGGGGGCGTGAAGGGATGAAGGGCCATTGGTTGTCGATTTTTTTTCCAGATTGTAAAGGCAGGGAGGGTTTATCAGTCTTCCTTGACCGAGGTCTCGAGTTTAATCCGGTATTTCTCGATCTTGGAATGGAGAGTGGGCCTGGATAATCCAAGCAGCTTGGCGGCCTTGGAGCGGTTGCCCCCCGTCAGGTTGAGCGCCTCGCCTATGAGTATGCTGGCGAAACTGTCCATGCAGGCATCAAAGATATTATCATGCCTCCTTGAGGAAAGCTCCTCCCTGATCCATTGTCGAATGCCATGATTGTCGGCTTCCCTGCTGTTTTCCCTGGAGGGTGTCTTGCCGCTGATGGCCTGGTTTATGTCTTCAGCGCCTATCGGGACGCCCCGGTTGAATATCAGGGCCTTCTGGAGGATATTTGCAAGCTCCCTTACGTTTCCTGGCCACAAATAGCCTGTGAGCATCCGCTTGGCCTCCTCTGTTATGCCGGGATTGTCAATGGCCACTTCCGATGCGAACCTTGGAAGAAAATAATCTATTAGGAGGGGAATATCGCCCGCGCGCTCCCGGAGGGGAGGCAGCCAGATTGTTACCACCTTGAGCCTATAATAGAGGTCTTCCCTGAAACGCCCCTCTCCAAGGGCGGCTTCAAGGTCCCTGTTGGTGGCGGCGATAATGCGCACATCCACGGGGATGGTTTCCCTGCCCCCAAGCCGTTCAATACTCTTTTCCTGGAGCAGTCTCAATATCTTTGCCTGGATGCTGGCCGGCATGTCGCCTATCTCATCGAGGAGCACGGTGCCGTGATTGGCCTGTTCAATTTTTCCGATGCGGCGGTGAGAAGCCCCTGTAAATGCCCCCCTTTCGTATCCAAAGAGCTCGCTCTCAAGCAGGTTTTCAGGGATTGCCACGCAATTGATTACAAGGAAAGGTTTGTTAGACCGGAGACTGTGTTGATAGATGGCCCGTGCCACCAATTCCTTGCCCGTGCCCGAGTCGCCGCGGATGAGGACAGTGGCGTCAGTGGGAGAGACCCGGCCTATGGCCTTGTAGACATCCTGCATGGGCCTGCTCCTGCCTATGATAGCCTCCCTGGACGCCTTTTCAGGAATGGCGTTCATGTCCACGGGCAGCCTCATGAAACGGCTTGATTCAAGGGCCTGTTCGATTGTGGCCAGCATATCCGGGATATCAAAGGGTTTGAGTATATAATCGAAGGCCCCCATCTTGGTCGCCTCAATTGCCGTTTCAGTGGTGCCGAAGGCCGTCATGATGATGACCGGGAGCTTGGGATCCCTTTCGTGAATCGCTTCAAAGACTTCAATGCCGTTCATCCCTGGAAGCCGCATATCGAGCACAACGATATCCGGGGGATTCACGCGGATCTTTTTCAGGCCCGCCTCACCCGAGGCCGCCCCCTCGACGGAATATCCCTCTTCCGTCAGGAGCTTCTCAAAGCTCTTTCTCAGTTGATCATCGTCATCAATAATTAGGATCCTGTTCAAGGGTCCGCTCCTCCAGGGGAAGGGTAATAATAAATGTAGTCCCTTCTCCTTCCTTTGATTGGATTTCCAGCCCCCCTCCATGGTTCTCCACTATGCGCTGGGCAATGCTCAGGCCGAGGCCGGTTCCCTCTTCCTTGGTGGTAAAAAAGGGTTGAAGCACCTTTTCACGTATGGACTCCGGGATTCCCGGCCCGTTGTCGGTCAGTCTGATGACGACCATCTTGCCCCCGGGCCTGACAAATCCAACCTCCTCGAAAATATCAACCCTACCGCCACCCTCCATGGATTCACAGGCGTTTACAATAAGATTGACCAGGACCTCCTTTATCTGTTCCGGATCTATCTGGATCTTGGGCAGTGCCGCTTCCCGGTGCAGTCTTGCCTCCACATTGCTCGACTCCAAACGGTGCCGCAATAATTGCAGGACGAGATCCACCACCTCGGATGGGCTGACCTTCTGCATCTTGAGCTTGGGAGGCCTGGAAAATTCGAGGAAATTTTGGACAATGGTATCGATATGGCTGATCTCTTCCGAAATAACTTCAAAATCTTCCTTCTGGGGGAAAGACATCTGAAGGGTGCGGCTCAGGGAAAAAAGACGCATCTTTACCGATGTAAGGGGATTCCTGATGCTGTGGGCTACACCTGCTGCAAGCTTACCCACCATTGCCATCTTCTCTGCCTGCAAAAGGGTTTCCCTGCTCCTTTCAAGCTCCATATGGGTCTGATCAACATCTTCGATCAGGCCTCGGACACTCTTGCTCAGGGCCCTCAATTCATTGCCCGATTCAATGGGAGACCTCTCACGATCTGCTTCCATGGCCAGCCTGCGAACGGGTTCCAGTATCTGCCTTATCAGGACAAAGGCCAGGATTACGCCCAGGCAGAGGACACTGAAGATGGCGGTACCGGCTATTATCCTCAATTTGGCGGCCTGGCCCAGGCTCTCATTCCTGACCCGGAAGATCCCCTGCTCAATAAGATCCCTGTATTCTTTACATAGATCGAGGGTCTTAAAAAAGTGTATACGGGCCTCCCTGTGGATGATGGAGCCCGTTTCCCGTTCCCCGGCCCTGTAGTGGGCTATCACCTGGTCCTTTAATTCAATGTATCTGCTGTATTCGGATTCGAGGCGTCTGAGGGCCGCCTTTTGTTCCGCTGTTTCCGAAAGGGAATCAGCCTCCTTTATCCGGTCCCTGAAAATCTGCCTGTACTCCCCAAGCTGCCTGAGCCAGTCCGGGTCCCCGTCCAGAAAAAAATAGGTCACGAACCCTTTCTGATTGACCAGGGAGGTCTCCAATTCCGTCGCCACCTGGAAGGCGGCCAGATTCCTGTCAATGATGTATGTTAAAAGACCTTCTATTCTATAGGTATACCACACCATGACCAGGCCGCCGGAAAAGGTGATAAACACCAGCGCGGCCAGAATCAGGTATATTCGCGCGCGAAGGCTGATCCGTTTCCACATTTACTTTTATTCCCCCTATCCTCCCGACGAGACCATCAGGGCCGCAGCATGGCGCCCTTTTCCATTACGCCCCTTGCCGTCTCAAGTATGCCTTCCGGAAACCCGATTACATTATAGATGACCAAAAACCCGACAATCCATGTAACAGCCATTGAGAGCAAAAAGAGGACAAACCCGTATTTCAGGAAATCCAGGGGATGGATCATCTTCTCGCCCGTATCCGGATATACCCCCAGGCCGTAGACAATGGCGTTATTGGGTGTGCCCACAATCAGGAAATGGGCGAAGGATGTGGCGAAGGCCACGGCGAGGCCCACGGCCCAGGGCTCCCCTGCCACGCCTGTCATGATCCCCATGGGAATGGCGATGGGTCCGAGGAGAGCAGTGGTTCCGGCATCGGACATAAAATTGGTCATCAGGCCCGATAGACCGGAAAGCCCCACCCAGAGACCGAAGCCCGAACTCATACCCACGTATCCAAGGACCTTCAAAAAGCTCTGTGCCACCCACAGGGCCGCTCCGCTCTCCTTGAGCAGGGCTCCAAGGGTCAGTGCCCCGCAATACATGAACCACGCGTCCCATGATATCCCGCTCAGGATCTTCTTCCAGCTGGTGGTCCTGAAGAGGACCGGGATCAGTAGCGCGAGGAGTGAGGGGCCGCCCAGTCCCAGTTCCTCGCCTCCCAGGATCCAGAGTACCAGGATCAGGAGGAGCATCCCGAAGGTGACATATTCCGGATATGCCATCCTGCCCATCCTTCTGGTCTCCTCCTTGATGGCCACGAGACCCGGAGTGAGGTCCCTGGTCTTTATCTTCCGGCCGAAAAGGATGAGCATGTAAAGGGCTACCACGATTCCCAGGACAGGAACCATGGGGAACCCGTATTTCATCCAGGTGAAAAAATCCATGGGGACCTTGTATTCGCTCCAGAATCCCATCATGATAACGTTACGGCCCCCGGCCGCGGGGGAACCCACTCCCCCTACGTTCAAGGCATAGCAGAGGGCGAACATCAGGAACTTTGCCAGGGCCGGATCATGCTCCAGCCTGCCCCCCTTGCTGTTGGCCGCCACGGCCCCGAAATAGACCGCTGCCATAACCGGCGTCATGAAGGCGCACATGGCATGGGCGGATATAAACGACCCCACTATCGACATGCTTATACAGAGGACAAAGACGGGCACCATGAATCCCTTTGTCCAGCCCAGGAGCCAGCTTGCCAGCCGCTTATGAAGCCCCACGTCCACAACGGCCACACCCATGGCAAGGACACCTAAGAGGAACATGGGTGCGTCACCGGCAAAGGTCTTGCCGATCATGCTATGGGGAAGGAGATTGAGGAAGTAGGCCAGGATCGGCATCAGTATGCCGGTCAGGCCTATGGGTATGGCCTCGGTCGCGAAAAAGATGACGGCCATGGGAATAACGCCTAACACGATCATGGTCTTATGGGCCGCTGCCAGGCTGTCCTTGGCTACCCCCCAGTCTATCAGCTTCTTGGCAAACCCGTATTTTTCCACCGTTTCCACGACACTCTGGGGGGTGGGCAGGATAAATCCGATCAGGATAAATATGCCGACTCCTACGCAGATCCACAAAATCTTATTGGACAGGAAGCCGCCTCCGCCGGCATCATGCTCAGTTTCGTGACTCATAGAATCAGGCCCTCCTTTCAGAAGCCTCTATTGAAATCTCCTAAGTCAGAAGAATCGCGTCATAGTTCGCAGGTCTTCATGGTCTGAAAAATATTCTTAAATACATCGGTAAGCCTCAAGATGCCTATAATCTCCCCGCTCCTGGTCACGAGCAGGGACTGGTGGTGGCCCATTATAAAACTATGGATCGCCTCCCTGAGGGAGGCGTTTTCATCCAGGTATTCACCCTCTGATGGGGTATGCATGAATTCCTTCACCTTGAGTTTCGCGGCCATGCGGCAGATATCCTTAAGGGGTTCGGTCAGGAGCGAGTACTGCTCTAACATGGTCTTCAGGAAATTCGGACTGAAGCCCGCCATGGATAATGATCTCGCCCCGCCCATTTCCTTGTATTTCGGTTCCAGGGCGCTCAATACGTCCAGTTGGCTTATCTTGCCCACTATTTTTTTGTTCTCGTTATAGACTAAAATGGCCCGGTGCAGGTAATGGTATCGTTTCCGGTCAAGCTCCTCCTGGGCCTTCTCCAGGGCCAGCACAGCGTCATAGAGAGTGGTCTCCTGGGAGACTGTTACATACTCTTCACGTGGAACCATCAGGTCTTTTATCGTCACTTTATCCATGATCTCCTCCATGAAAGTAAAGATCCTGGCCCATGGGACCAGGGTTTGGAGCCATAGCGGAGGTCGGGTTCTTTTTTCAAGCCCTATCTCAAAAAGAGTTCCACCAGA
>CAZGIZ010000070.1:0-1084 GCA_964526655.1 uncultured Desulfobacteraceae bacterium
CCCCGGACAAGCCGAGTACCTACCACATGCCCTATAGCAGGTACAGGATAAACGTTTTTCAGCCGCCTCCGCCCGAGCCGTATAAAGATTAGCAAGGAGTATAAATAGGCTTACGAGAACGTAAATCGTCCGGCAATGTTCACTCTTCAAGGCGATATCTACCTGCTTGGTAGCCTGTGAACAAATATTTGGGATTTGCATAACACAAAGCAGATTCCCAGGAGTTCGTGGGCGTAAATCCCAAATATTTGTCCACTTCAATGTCCGGTGGAATTTTTAAAAAGATATCACCTCGAAGAGTGAACATTGCCTACCTCGCTGTGGATGGTATCTGGAATGAAGGCAAAGCCCGGCCTTTTGGATCCAGATTTTTCCTTCGTTTTGGAATGGAGGATGCAGGCATTCAAGGCTTTTAAAGAGACATACAGGATGAAGAAAAAGGAAGACAAATTCAATCCCGTGTTCAAGGATCTGAAGAATCTGGTCAGCGATTTCCATAAGGCCAGGGAGAATGATGCCCTTGAAGAGCCGGAAATAGTTGAATCGGACTTTGAGGAAAAGAGCTGCTTCAATGAGGCTATGTCCGGCGTAACACCCCTGCCTGGGGGCGGCAGGGAGAGGGTTCACGGCCAGGGCAGGAACATAAGGCCGTCACACCCCGCCCCTGACGAAGAGGCGGAAGTGATGGCCCATCTCCGGGACCTAATCAAGGGCTCCATAGAGATGGACATCACCTTCAGCGACGAATATATCGAGGGCTCCATCAGGGGTGTCAGCAAGAAGATAATGAGGCAGTTAAAGAGGGGGAAGATTCCTGTCCAGGATCATATTGACCTCCACGGACTAAAAAAAGATGAGGCGGAAGCGGAGGTCAGGAGATTTCTCATGGATAGCCACAGACACGGCCTGAGGTGCGTGCTTATAGTGCATGGAAGGGGTCTCAATTCTCCGGACAGCTATCCCGTGCTGAAGGAAAGGCTCCCCGTATGGCTGAACCGGGGACCCGCCAGGAAGATAGTCCTGGCCTTTGCCACTGCCAGACCCTACGACGGGGGAACGGGGGCCATCTATGTACTATTGAGGA
>CAZGIZ010000070.1:1184-21235 GCA_964526655.1 uncultured Desulfobacteraceae bacterium
GCCACTGCCAGACCCTACGACGGGGGAACGGGGGCCATCTATGTACTATTGAGGAGGCGGTAAAAAAGAATGTCACCATATCACGAATGTTCTCCTGCTTGGAACTTTTAGCGGTCAGCGGTCAGCGATCAGCACTCAGCCAACACCTTTTTAAAATTGATTTTGCTGAAAGCTGAAAGCTATTTGCTGATAGCGCGAATCTAAAATTGAAAGTTTATAGATAAGCATAAATCAATCCAATCGCTTCCTGAATCGGCTTACGGATCCTGTGAACAGGATCAGGCCAATGACCGCCATGGCCGTGAATTGTGGCCATAGCACACGCAAACCGACTCCTTTTAAAAATATTCCCCTGATAATCACAAGAAAATACATCAACGGGTTCAGATGGCTCAGCCACTGTATCGGCACGGGCATGTTTGAAATTGGGAACACAAAGCCGCTGAACATGAATATGGGCAGGAGAAAAAAGATGGTGGACATCATCGCCTGCTGCTGGGTGGAGGAGATCGTGGAGATGAAGAGCCCGATCCCGAGGGTGCTCAGGAGAAATAGACAGGTACCGGCGAACAACAGCCACACATTCCCCATAAAGGGGATGGCAAACCAGAAAACGGCGAAGACCGTGACCATGACCATCTGGACCTGGGCAATTATGATATAGGGGAGTGTCTTTCCGATAATAAGCTCAACCGGCTTCAGGGGGGTGACAATGAGCTGTTCAATAGTCCCGGCCTCCTTCTCCCTGATCACGGCCATGGAGGTAAAGAGGAGGGAGGTGATCATGATAAGGATAGCCACGATGGCGGGGACATAGAAGTTCCTGCTGTCCAGGTTCGGGTTGTACCAGGTCCTGATACGGGCGTCGATCCTGCCGTATTGTATCTCCCTGGGATAGAGCTCTTTTATCATACGCTCGTTGAATTCATTGAGGACCTGGGAGGTGTAGGCGACCCTGACTGCGGCCATATTGCTCATGCTTCCGTCCACAAGTATCTGCACGAAGGCCGTTTCTCTCCTCCTGATACGCTCACTAAAATCCGGCCCGATCTTCAAGGCGATGTCCACCTTACGCTCAAGGAGGTCCTCTTCCAGGGCCTTTGGGTCGGTCACACGGGCCGTGACACGGAAGGTAGGGCTGGCGTCAAAGGCGTCAATGAGCATGCGGCTCTCGAGGGTCCGGGACTGATCCAGGACGGCTACTCTGATGTCCCTCACGTCCGTTGAGACCACATAGCCAAAAATAAGAAGCTGTATGAAGGGCGCGAGGATAATAAGGGGCCTGTTTTTTTTGTCCCTGAAAAGCTGGATAAATTCCTTCCTGACCAGTTCCTTGATTCTCAACCAGTTCATTTTAGAGCCCCTCCTTTACTAATCTGAAGAGTGTTGCGATGGAAAATATGATGAACATGGCTACAAGGACAAGATAATCAGACCAGAGATGTTCCAGGCCCAGATTCCGGAGATAAAGACCGTTCAGGATATCTATGAAATAGGTTGCCGGGACCACCCGGTTGACGACCCTGAGAATCTCCGGCATGTTCTCAACAGGGAATACGAAATTTGAGAGGAGAAATGAGGGCATATAGGTGAGTAGAATGGCCATCTGATTGGCCACTAACTGCGATTTCACGGTTATGGAGATAAGGAGCCCGAGGCTGAGGGCGACAAAGAGGTAGATGGTGGAGGCGAGGACCATCAACCAGAAGCTCGACTTTATGACGATGCCGAAAAGGATCTGGCTCATGAATACGGCTATAAGGACATCCGTGAGCCCGATAAAAAAATAGGGGATCGCCTTCCCGAGGATAAATTCCACGCCTTTTATAGGCAGGGATCGTATGGTTTCCATAGTCCCGTTCTCATACTCCCTTGCGATGACCAGAGAGGTCAGCATTGCCCCGACCATTACAATGATAATGGCGATAATGCCAGGGACAATAAAACGACGGCTCTCAAGATCCTCATTAAACCAGACCCTGATGCGGCCGTCCACGGGCGGATCGATTTTAGCCACGCCCTGACGGTTTAAATAATCGAGGAGCCGCTCCTGGTTGTAGGCCTCAACAAAGGACGTGATATATCCCCTTGCGATTCCGGCAAAATTGGGGTCGCTTCCGTCAAAGATTATCTGAAGTGGGCTTACACGATCCGCCCTGAGTAAGGCTGTCCATTTAGGAGGAATAATTATTGCCAGGGAAGCCTTTCCATGATCAATAATATTTATGGCGTCTTCCTGCTTCTCGGGATAGGCGACAACCTCAAAATAGGATGATGCCTGCAATCTCCTTATGAAATCCCGGCTCAACTCGGTCCTGTCATAATCCACCACCACGGTTTCGATATTGTTGACATCCAGGCTCAGGGCGTATCCGAACAGCAGGATCAGGAGAAGGGGAATAATAAAGGCGAGGTATAGGCTCCTGAAGTCCCTGATCAGGTGGTAAAACTCCTTGCGGGCTATGGCGCTGATTTTGATGGGACTCACCGGTTCCCCCTGGTCATCAATCGAATGAAGACATCGTTCAGGTTTGCCTCAGGATTTTCGGGAAAGGCCTCCCTGGCGATTTCACCCGGTCTGCCCTCGGCCACGATCCTGCCGTCATTGATCATGATGATCCGCTGACAATTGCGGGCCTCGTCCATATAGTGGGTCGTTACAAATACCGTTATCCCTTCCCCGGCAAGGTGACCGATAAATTCCCAGAAGTGCAGCCTGGTAATAGGGTCAACCCCGGAAGTGGGTTCGTCCAGGAAGAGGATCTCGGGCCTGTGTAAAAGAGCGCAGCCTAACGCGAGACGCTGGCGCCATCCCTGTGGCAGTTCCCTTGTAAGGCGGTTTCGGACATCCTTCAACCGGGCCATAGCAAGGACCCATTCAATCCTTTCCTCCCAGTGCTCCAGGGGAACGTTATAAACGCCAAGATAGAAACGGATGTTCTCAAAGGGGGTCATGTCTTCATAGAGGGAGAATTTCTGGGACATATAACCTATGGAATGCTTGATCTTTTCGGCCTCCCTAAAGATGTCATGGCCCGCCACCTGCCCCCGGCCCGAGGTGGGCGAAATTATTCCGCAGAGCATGCGAATGGTGGTCGATTTTCCTGCCCCGTTCGGACCTAAAAAACCGAAGATTTCCCCCCTTTTAACGGAGAATGATATCCCGTCCACGGCCGTGAATTTTCCGAACCTTTTTACAAGCTTTTCCACAAGGACGGCATTAGAGTCCAAATCGGTCATCCATTAACTCCCTGTCCACTTCTTTTATGCGATGTATCATGGCCTCTTCCAGGTCTTTAAAATCGGACTTGATGGTCTCCGGGGTCTCAATTTCAATTATTTTCGATTTATGCATCAGGGCCAACCGGTCACATTTCTCTCCTTCATCCAGGTATGCAGTGGAAATGAGGATGGTCATTCCCTCTTTTCTCATCTCAAAGAGTATGTCCCAGAACTCCTTTCTGGAGACGGGATCCACACCATTTGTCGGTTCATCCAGGATCAGGAGCTTGGGTTGATGGACAAGGACGCAGGCGAGACCCAGCTTTTGCTTCATCCCTCCGGAAAGATCGCCCGCCAGCCTGTCCACAAAGGGCAGGAGATTTGAAAACCCTAAATAGCGCTCTTTTCTAATCTTCCTTTCGTGTCCGAAGATCCCGAAGATGTCCATGAAGAAGTCGAGATTTTCCTGGACGGTCAGGTCCTGGTAAAGGCCGAACCTCTGGGGCATATATCCGATCAGGGGCTTTATTTTTGAAGACTGGCCCACCACATCCAGCCCGTCCACAAGGATTCGGCCCGAGGAAGGCCTTATCATGGTGGCGGTCATACGAAGCAGCGTGGACTTTCCAGCCCCGTCCGATCCGACAATCCCGAAGATGTTGGCCGGATTTACCTGAAGGCTTACCTCGCTCACCGCCTCGATGGGACCGAAGCTCCTGGAGACGCCTTCCATCTGGATGAGAGAGGCCTCTTTAGCGTAACCAGGCATCGGCAGGCATTCCTGGTTTGAGCTCGAGGTCCGGGTTGGGTATCAGGACCTTGACCATATAGACAAGCTTGACCCGCTCCTTGTGGGTCTGGATGATCTTTGGGGTGAATTCACCTTCAGGAGAGATAAAAGCGACCGTTCCCTGATAGACCTTTTCGGGGAACGTGTCGATCTTGACCTCCACCCTCTGACCGGGCCTGACCTTGCCTATCTCTGTTTCATCGACAAATATCTTTAACTTGACCGACGAGAGGTCAGCTAATGAAAGGACTTCCTGTCCCGGTGTAACGACCTCTCCGGGCTCCAGGTTCCGGCTTGTTATAATCCCATTGAAGGGGGCCTTGATCCGGGTAAAACCTAATTGCGTTTCAGACAGGTTGACCGAGGCCTCAGCGGCCTGGACCCTGGCCCTGGCTGCTTCAACCTCCTTTTCGTTAACTCCTATGCTCCCAAGGTTGTCCCTTGCCTGTTTGAGGAGGGCCTGTCCCTCCACAAGTTTTGCTTTTGCTGTCCGGATGTCCTCCTTCCTGTAACCTTCACTTAACTGTTTTAGACTCTCTTTTGCCGACTCATATTGCTTGAGAGCGGTCTGGTAATTCAGATCTACCGCCTCACGCTCCTTTTCAGAGATTATTTTTTCCTGATAAAGTCTGTCATATCTCTCCTTGTCCTTGCGGGCCACATTCATGGCATCCTCCAGCGCCGACGCGGACAGACGCGCCTTCTCTATATCCTGGACCCTATAGCCCGCCTGGAGTTCATCAAGCTGGGCCTTGAGGGCATTGACATTCGCTTCGGCCCTTTCCACATCGGCGGGCAGGGTCTTCTTGGAGATATCAAAGACCGCTTCAACCTGCTGGAGGCCTTTCCTCGAAGACTCCAGGTTGGCCTTTGCCTGATCATAAAAGGATAGGAATTCGGACTGGTCCAGGAGGGCGAGGACCTGACCTTCTTCCACGGATTGGCCTTCATTTACAAGGACATCCGTGATCCTGCCGCTGACCTGGAAGGACAGGTTAGCCTGCACGGCTTCCATGGTTCCGGAATAGTAGATTTCCTCTGACTCCTTCTTTTTCTGTCCGAAATATACAAGGGCGCTTACCCCCAAGAGGAGAACAAGAAATAGAATTACTATTATCCTTTTTTTCAATTTATGACCTCCCTTAAACCCAAAGTAATTAACTTAAGATCCTTGATTCTAATGTTGAATCCTTTACGTCATTCCGGTCCCGCATTTGTTGCGGGGCCGGGGAGACTGTATTGGGAACCCAATTCCCCTTAAGTTAATGGCATTTCTTCAAACTGTTAAAAAATCATTTTTCATGCCCTTACCGCACGCAAAACCATCTCTTCCAGCTCCAGTACCAGGTCATTAAAGGAACTCTTTTCAAGTCTCTTGAGCTTATCAGGGAGCAGCAAAGAGAAGGTCTCCCTCATGGGCGTGGAAGCCTTGAAGAGGATCATAACACCAATTATCATCAGGTGCAGGGTCAAGGGATTTATGCGCATAAATACCCCTTTTTTTACGCCTTCATCGATGATTTCCCCGACAATGGCAAGGATGTTCAAGAGATCTCCGGCGATCACTTCGTTCAATTGTCGTCCCCTGGAAGCCATTTCCCTCATTATAATATAGGGCATGGAGGGGTGACTTTCCAGGGTGCTCGCGAGACTTGTGATATAGGTCCTCATCTTCTCATCCGGAGGGCTTTCCTCCTTTATGCTTTTCGAGATATGTTCGGTCGCGGCGCCGAAGACTTCATGGAGGACCTTGGTGTAAAGGGCCTCTTTGTCGCCGATCCGGTAATAGATCATGGCCTTGTTGACACCGGCGCGCCTGGCTATCTCATCCATCCTCGCGCCGGCAAAGCCCGCATCCGCAAAGACCTCCGTTGCGGCGTCAAGGATGCTCCGGATCGATTCGTCTCTCTTCTCTCTTATGTGTTTTTTGTCCATGTTCTTGAAAAAATGTACCTAAATTGAGCGTTTCCGGGTTCAAAGTTCAAGGTTCAATGCAATGCCATTAACTTAAGGAGAATTGAGCCTTCCACACCGTCACCCCGGCCTTCGCGGGGGTGACGACTTTTTACGAGGCCGTCAAATTTATTTGCAGTATAAAATTTTTTCCTTATTAACCTATGAACCATGAACTGTGAACCACTTAACCTGGTATGTATTTAATCGATAGTTTAACTTATTAGTTAATATATACGGTTAAACTCGTTCGTCAAGTAAATTTTGATAAAATCCCGAAAAGTAGTTATTGATTCCATTTGGAAAAACGAATAACCTTTATCTCATTGTATGAACCTGGTCCCAAGGGCCAGATCAGAGATATTGGTCTCTGCCTGGAGTTTTATGATAACCAAGCTATCAGCTTTTAGGTCAAGAAAAACGAAATAACAACCATTTAACAGGTTAAAAGACATTTGCGGAGTTGCTAAAAAATCATGAATATATGATTTTTAATGGCTGAAGGCTGTTAGGCTGAAAGCTGACAGCTTACTTCAGCCTTCAGCCTAACAGCCTAAATCGCTCCCACAGTAATGTTAAAACTGTTAATGGTTGCTGAAGATCCTCCTAAAAATGAACATACAGGACGGAGCAATTGAAAATCGGAATCATCGGACTTCCACAATCGGGCAGATCAACCATCTTCTCCGCCCTGACAGGCGCCAGGGGCGAGGAGAGCCGGAAGGGATCGCAAAGGGATCAGAGGATAGGGGTGGTCAGAGTCATGGATGAAAGGGTGGAGTTCCTGTCCAATGTATATCACCCAAAAAAGACCACATATGCCCAGGTCGAATATCTCCTCCCTTCGGATGCAGGGTCCGGATCCGACACGGTCGCCTGGAGTCAGGTACGGGCATGTGACGGCCTGATCCATGTGGTAAGGAATTTTATTGATTCGGGTGGAATGGAGCCCGGATCGGAGGAGGATTTCAGGAAAATTGAGGAGGAGATGGTCTTTAATGACCTCATTGTTGTGGAAAAAAGGATCGAGAGGATGGAATTGGATATGAAGAGGGGAAAGAAGCCCGGTGAAGATGAATACTCCTTAATCATATCTTGCCGGGATCTGCTGGAGAAGGGCCTGCCCCTGCTGGCGAGGCCCGAACTGGCATCCGCCCCGGCCCTGAAGGGATTTACCTTTCTTTCAGCGAAACCGCAGCTTGTCATTATCAATAATGACGATGAGAATGAGTCCCTGCCGGAGTGGCGGGCAGAGCCGGATGATATCGAGAAGATCGTTGTCAGGGGGAGGCTGGAAATGGAGATATCATCCATGCCGGATGATGAGGCAGAGGAATTCCTGATCGAGTATCATATTGAAAAATCCGCCCTTGATAGGGTGATAAAGAGTTCATACAAGATCCTGAATCTCATCTCTTTCTTTACGGTAGGAGAAGATGAGGTCAAGGCCTGGACCATAAACAGGGGAATCCCGGCTCTGGAGGCGGCGGGCGCGGTCCATTCGGATATGCAAAAGGGGTTTATCAGGGCCGAGGTCCTTTCCTTTGACGCCTTCAAGGAACACGGCGGTTTTAAGGAGGCCAAAGGGGTGGGTCAGGTCAGGCTTGAGGGAAAAGAATATATTGTGCAGGACGGTGATATAATAAATTTCAGGTTTAATGTGTAATATAGGCGCAGGGCACAAGGCACAAGGCGCAGGGCGCAGGGCTCAAGGCCCAGGGCGCAAGGACATAAGAAGGAGATAAACATGGACAAGATTAAGGTCGGAATTATAGGCGCAGGCGGTTATGGTGGCTGCGGGGCGATCGAGCTCCTCATAGATCACCCAAACGCGGAGATAGTCGCCCTTATTGACAAGCAGGACCTGGGCAGGCCCATAAGCGATCTATATCACCATCTAAAGGGTTTTTGCGACCTGCCTCTCATTGATGCCGATGACCCTGAGTGTCCGACGGATTTTGATGTGGTCTTTTTTGCCACCCCCGACGGGGTGGGGCAGAAGATGGCCGGCGCATGGCTTGAGAAGGGCGTAAAGGTAATCGATTACAGCGGCGATTTTCGTTTTAATAATCAGGAAATATACAAGGGCTATGCCGCCAGGATAGGGAAGCCGCAGGAGCACGCCTCTCCAGGATTGCTGTCTCAGGCGGTTTACGGCCTTGCGGAACTCCACAGGGACGAAATAGCCGGATCAAGCCTCGTGGGGAACCCGGGTTGTTTCGCCGTGAGTTGCATCCTGGGCCTGGCGCCCGCGATAAGTTATGATATTATCGATATGGGATCCATTGTCTGCGACGCGAAGACGGGTGTATCAGGCGCGGGGAAAAATCCCTCTCCAGCCTTTCATTATCCTGCCAGGTATGACTCCATGAACGCCTACAAGGTGTCAGGCCACCAGCATGTCTATGAGATCGAGAGGGAACTCGGTCTGATCGCGGACAAGGATATAAAGATCACCTTCACCCCCCATGTCGTCCCCTTGTGCAGGGGAATCCTTACCACCATTTACGGCCAGTTGAAAGAAGGACTGGACCTGAAAAAGATCATCGAGGCGTACCATTCTTTTTATGAGGGCGAGACTTTTATAAGAGTCTTCGGTCCTGAGAGGGCCCAGAGCAGCACGGATGTCCGCGGAAGCAATTTCTGTAATCTCTCGTTGAATGTGGATGAACGGACCGGAAAGCTGATAGTGGTTAGTTTGATCGATAATCTTGTGAAGGGCCAGGCCGGGAGTGCCGTCCAGAACCTGAACATCATGTTCGGCCTGGAAGAGGGTGCGGGCCTCCTCCATCCGGGGAGGTATCCGTAATTTACATACACACCTTCCTTACCTGCAGGAAGTCCGTCTCACCCAAGAAGACCTTTCTGATGCCGTCCTGCATAAGGGTGGTCATGCCGTCTTTAATGGCCTGTTCCTTTAATTCCTCCATCTTGGCCCTGGACTGGATCTTGTTCTGTATTTCATCCGTGCCGACTATCAGCTCGTGAAGACCCGTCCTGCCCCTGTAACCAGTATTATTGCACCTGGGGCACCCCTTGGGTTTATGGAGAAGGAGATCTTCCGTGTAGGGGAAACCTAATTTTTCAAAATCTCCGTCATAGGCCCTGACCAGGCTGTCATACTCTTCCTCTGTGGGATGGTATCCCTCTTTGCAGTCCTTGCAGAGTGTCCTCACGAGTCTCTGGGCCAGGACCCCTAACATCGCGTCTGCAAAGTTAAAGGGATCCATGCCCATGTCCAGGAGGCGGGTGATAGTCTCCGGGGCGCTGTTTGTGTGTAGGGTGCTGAACACCAGGTGACCGGTCAGGGATGCCTCGATGCCGGTCGCCACGGTCTCGTGGTCGCGCATCTCGCCAACCATGATCACATCGGGGTCCGCCCTCAGAAAAGACCTCATGGCAGTCGCAAAATCAAAGCCTATCTTGGGATGGACCTGGACCTGTCGAAGCCCGTCCTGGGTGATTTCAACCGGGTCCTCGGCGGTCCATATCTTTGTCTCCGGTTTGTTGATATAGTGCAGGGCCGCGTGGAGGGTCGTTGTCTTGCCGCTTCCCGTCGGCCCTACGACCAGCACGATCCCGTAGGGTTTTGAGATCATGTCGATAAAGGCGTTATAATTTCTTTCACTCATGCCCATTTTGGCCAGGGGAATCGGCTCTCCCGCCGCCAGGATACGCATGACCACATCCTCGACCCCGCCGGCCGTCGGGATGGTCGCCACACGGAGCTCGATATCAAGGGGTGCGTATTTCCTGAACTTGATTTTCCCGTCCTGGGGGAGCCGTCTTTCGGAGATATCCAGATCAGACATTATCTTGATTCTCGAAACAATAGCCTGTTTAAAGGTGTAGGGAATCGTCTGATATACCTGACACGCGCCGTCAATCCTGAACCTGATGACCGAGTTCGCCTTCCCGGGTCTGGGCTCGATGTGGATGTCGGAGGCGGTTCTGTTGAATCCGTCAATGATCATCTTATTGACAAGCTGGACAATTGTGCCATCCTCTTCACTCACCCTGTCCAGTTCATCGAAGTCCTCTTCTTCGCCTACATCCAACTGGCCGAGTATATCCTCAATGCTCCCGGAATCTTCCAACATCTCGGTCCTTTTGACATCAAAGAAGAGATTGATCATCTCGTGGACGTCTTCTTTCAGGGAGACGCAGTATTCAAAGTCCTTCCCCGGGATCAGTCTCTTGATGGCATCCCTGGCAGGCAGGTAATCTGGATTCTCCATGGCCATGACCACCCTGTTTCCGGACTGGGCCACAGGGACAAAGGAGTTCTTTTTGAGAAAATTTACCTTCAGGCCCTTGAGGAGCTGGCCAGGTATAATCATCTTATCATCATAGGGTATAAAGCGAGTCTTGTAGAAGGCGGAAAGGGATTTTCCAATATCATCCTTTGAGACGTGAAAATCGCTCATGAGGACCCCTTCCACCGTCTTCTTGAGCTTCCTCGCATCGATCATGGCCTTTTCCAGGTCTTTTTCCGTGATTATGTTATTGGTGATCAGGCCGTCAAATTTGGTCGCCCTCTTTTTCTGCGCGATCTTCTGGTTATTAAAAAAGGCCAGTCCCAGGACCTTGGCTATTTCCATTACAGAGGACTGGTCTTCGAGGGTAAAGTGGCTGCCGTCCTTTTTGTTCATAAGCTGGATGACGCCGAGGAGATACTTGTCATGTATGATCGGCGCGGCAAGGACCTGGATCGTCTTATAGCCCGTCTTTTGATCCCAGCTCTTATTAAACACCAGTTCCGGATTAATTCTCCTAAGCTCGTTGTCATCATAGGCGTTGGCGATATTGACCGTTTTACCGGAAGCCGCGCAGTAGCCGGAAATACTCGCGTTATTTATGGGGTTTCTGATCTCCGCTACTTCGTTGCCGGTCTTGAACCTCGATACTATCTGCCTGTTCGCGCCGTCAACCACATATATTGTTATGCGATCCGCCTCAAAGAGGCTCAATATCTCATCCTGAAGGTTAATGAGGATATCATTGGTATCCTTGGCTGAATGGATCTTATTCGTAATATTATTGAGCCTCTTCTGGAATTGCAGTTGTTGTTCGAGAGAAGCCTCTCTGCTGAAATCGGTCTGTTCGGTCTTTTTTACGATGGCTGGCATGGCCGGTATGTCAGAAACCTCCTTTTTTAAGTATATTATGGCATTTTATAACCTTTTTTCAAATATGCAACACATTAATGCGTGAAAATTCCCAGGTTAAACCCTATAATATTCCCGAATGCAATAATCATTCCTTATTGATTTAGTGGACATATGGGAGTGTGAAAACCATGGGTAACTTAATCAAAAATTTTCCGGTTATAAACAGGGGAAATCCCCTGATACTCGCATCTGCGTCACCCAGGAGAAGGAGGCTGTTGGAACAGGTAAGGATTCCTTTCCAATCGTTACCATGCAACATTGATGAAACCGGAGTTGACGGCGGGCCTTCCCGTATCGCGCGTATCCTGGCGGAAAAAAAGGCGAGAGCGGCCTATTCGGTTTCCGAAGACAAATGGGTTTTGGGGGCGGACACGATTGTGGTCCTGGATGGAACCGTGCTCGGCAAACCCCTTGACCGGGATGAGGCCAAGTCCATGCTTGATCTCCTGGGCGGGAAGGAGCATGAGGTTATCACAGGTTTTTTTATTATCGACCCTTCCGGGATGAAGGTCCATTCGGAAGAGGTCAGTACTATGGTTACAATGAAGAGACTTTCAGAGGCCGAAATCACCGCCTATATAGCCACGGGCGAACCCTTCGGCAAGGCGGGGAGCTATGCGGTCCAGGGAATAGGCTCCTTCATGGTAAAGGGTATCAGGGGATCCTACAGCAATGTGGTCGGACTGCCCCTTTGCGAGGTGATTGAGTCACTTGTCGCCCTGGGGGCTATGGAGGATTTTCCACGGATACATAATGAAAATCTTGAAAGGTCCTTATGATTTACCAAGGGAATGTCTGGTGCCCTGTGATTGCGACAGAACTGACTGCAGCGCCTCACTCATCTCCTGAATTCTATAGGGCTTTTTTACTGCATTCTGAAAGCCGTAGAGGCCGTAATTGGACATAACCGGATCATTGGAATACCCGCTTGAAGCAATCGCCTTCACCTTATCGTCCATTTCCAGCAGCTTTTTTATGGTTTCCTTGCCCCCCATACCCCCTGGAATGGTCAGGTCCAGTATCACGGCGTCAAAGGCTTGGCCCGAGTCCATGGCCTGTTTATAGGAATTCAGGGCCTCGTTGCCGTCCTTTGCCAGTGCCACCGTATATCCCATCTTCTTCAGCATCACAGAGGCCAGTTCCCGGATGAAGTCCTCATCGTCCATGACCAGTATCTTTCCTACACCGGCTTTTATAATATCATTGGAAACTTCATATTTGGGTTCAATTCCTCTGACGGCCGGAAGATAGATGCTGAAGGTGGTACCGGCTCCTAATTCCGATTTGGCCGTGATCCTGCCGTTGTGTTTGTCTATGATTGCGTACACAACGGCCAGCCCCAGTCCGCTGCCCTTCTGCTTTGTGGTGAAATAGGGGTCGAAAATCCTCTTGATATGTTGTTTTTTAATGCCTATGCCATGGTCTTTTACGGTCAATTCGACATATTCACCCTGATTTAATGAAAGCTCGTTATTAGGAGGCAGGGTAATATTCCGGGCGCTAACATCGATCACCCCTCCCTCGGGCATGGCCTGGAGGGCATTCAGGATAAGGTTGTGGGTAACCTGAGTTATCTGCCCCTCGTCCGCTTCTGCAGGGAGCAGGTCAGGCTGAAAATCAAAATCACACCGGACATTAGATCCCCTCAGGGCAAAGTTGGCTGAGTCCTTTACTAATTTCATTATATGAGTGGGTTTTTTTACGGGGTCGCCTCCCTTTGAAAAGGTGAGAAGCTGTTGAGTCAGGTCCTTCGCCCTCATTGCAGCCTTCTCCATTTCTTCCAGTCTGGGATTTATCTTGTCCATGGGTCCCAGGTCCAGTTTTGCAAGGGAAAGGTTCCCGACGATGCCGGAGAGGAAATTATTGAAATCGTGGGCGATACCCCCAGCCAGGACTCCCAGAGATTGCAGCTTCTCGATCTTTTGGATCTCCTTTTCCATTCTCCGGTTTTCGGCTATGTCCCGGAAGACCAGCACCACACCTATGATGCGTTTCTCGGAATCCAGTATAGGGGCCCCGCTGTCGTTAATGATGTATTCTCTTCCATCTCTATCGACCAGGACCGTGTCTTTGGAAAGATTCATAATAGTGCCGTTTTCCATGACCCTCTTTACAGGATTATCGACGTGTTGACGGCTCTCTTCGTTGATGATTTTATAGACCTCTTCAAGGGGCCTCCCAAGTGCCTCCCATTCACTCCATCCGGTCAGTTTTTCGGCAACGCGATTGATCAGGGTGATGCGTCCGTCCCTGTCCGTAGTAATCACGCCTTCCCCTATACTGCGTAGGGTTACGTTCAGGAGCTCTTTCTCTTCGCTCAGCGCCTCTTCAGCCCGCTTGCGTTCCGCAATGTCACGTGTCGCTCCCTGGACACCTACTGGTTTTCCTTCCTTGTCCCGGATAAAGGTCATGGTGGTTTCTGTCCAGGTGTAGGTCCCGTCTTTGCATGATTCCTGGACTTCCATTGTTCTCGACCTGTTGGGATCAACTCCCTCTTTTCCATCCCGGGCGAGTTCATTGCCCAGGGCGTCAATAACCATTTTCAGCGACTGAGGTGATAGAGTCTCTTCCAGGCTCATATCCATGGCTTCTTCCGGTGTAAAGCCGCGAATACGGCGGATCGACGGGCTTATATAGTTGAACCTCATGGTTTCCAGGCTTAGCGTCCAGATAATATCCGACACATTTTCCGCAAGAAGCCTGTACCTCCGCTCCGAGGCCCTCAAATCGGCGGTGCTGGATTCCAGTTGACGCTTGGATTCAATCAGCTCCTTGTTGGTTGCCTCAAGGTCGGAGGCGAGTCGCATACCCTCGTTATACTTCTCCTGAATTTGACGGTTGGCCTCCAGCAGGTCCTCAATGGCCTTGCGATAGATCGCTCGCCTGTTGAACAGCCGCTTTAATAGGGGGGCCTTTGTTATGGTATCATACTGGACGCGGTACAGGCATGCCTGGGATCCGTATTTCGGGTTATCCGGCCATATTCTCCTTCCATATTTCTCAGCGGGAACCTGGCACTCGATCTCTTCTACCCGTGCGAGCGGCATATCAAATATTGTGGGTATGCCGGCAAGCACGCCCCGGGTGTAGTCGCAGTCATGACGGGATTTCTGGTAGCCGTCATAATAGCGATCCTCCAGGACTATCCATGATTCCCCCATTTCGTGGATATAGACATCCCCGATTGATTTTAGAAGCCTGTTATATTTATGCGACTGGGCATAGATGAACTTCGGGTTGCCCAATAGCCTGACGATGTGGTCCAGGAGTCCAAGGGACTGGAATCGGCCTGCGGAGAGGGTCATTTTATAGACCGCGTTTTCATCTCCTAATATATCTATCATGCGTTCATAGAGGGTTTGTAAGATGGAGTGAGAGACCCAGTTATTGGAGTCTGAAAGGTATTTTTCGTCGAGATCAAGCCCATCCAAGAGGGGGCCTAAAGAGCCTCCATTTGCCTCTTTTACATACATCAGCAGGGTCCGTGTAATCCGGCAGCTGATTTCTCGTCTTGTTGATGCGCCCATATATGAAAACAGTAGAATAAAAATAGGTCTTAGATCCGGAGTAGGGGGCTAAAGAAGCATCAGGTATTAAATAGGGCTCCCTGATTTTTCCCCCCTCGGTGTAAAATCCGGGTTCCGGGCGAAATTAAATATTAATACATTGCAATGTCTGGATAAGAATGTATGAATATACATCGACAAATTGTCATAAAAACTTAAAGGGATTAGGACGATTTCATTATTATTTAGCATGATGTAGATAGAATCAGAAGGATATTGAAATAGGGCCCCGGAAATACCTGACTTCAATGGTTCAGGATAGATGTCCTTTATCGCAGATCTCCTTGAGTTGATTCTCTCCTATTTCTTCAAATTTAACACCTATGCCGGGAATCTGCATCGCCTTACCCCAGGGCTTTGTCCACCTTACCTCACCCAGGACAGGCCTGCTGTCCGCCAATTCCTTGACAACAAATATCACGGAATTTCTGAGTTTCCAGTTTTCAGTGGAGTAGATGAAACAGCCGCCCCTGGAAACGTCTATTGTTACAGTCCTCTCCATGCGGCCATCCAAAAAGTCACCGGTCTTTGAAATAACAACATTAAAATTTATCTCTTTTCTCACATTTGACCTGATGGGTCTCGCCTTAAATGTCCGGCATTCTTCATTGATGAATGTCTCCAGGGTTCGGCTTTCCCCGGACTGACCATAGTAAAGCGCCCCTATTGATCCTGTTTTTTCATCATATTTCAACTGTACCAGCGGAAACTGTTCAAGAATTCCATAGGCCAGTTCCTTGTCTTCCCTCTGCTCCTTTATCTTTGTCTTCAGGTCCATCATAACGCCGTTGTAAAAATTTTCGGTCATCAATCTCCTGAGCTCCTTGAATGACGAGACTGTATCTACCTGGACCCCAAAGGGTTTTACCGCGTCCAGATAGGCCTGCCTTGCCTCGCCCTCTATTGAAACCAAAATTATTCTGATTCCCATTGGACCGGCCCTTTTAATTTCCTGATTTCGTTGCCAAAGGTGATGAAAAGGATTAATGCCAGATATTGGCAGTTATTTCAACTACCTTTTTTATCTATTTGCACTTATTGACACTTAGAGACAAACTCCCTATACTCCCCCGGATGTTTGTCAGGTGACAAAAATTTACACTGGAAAGGAAGGAATGCCATTGCCATTAACAGATGAAGACCTGATAAAGATGTACGAAAAAATGCTGACTATCCGCCGCTTTGAGGAAAGGGCGATTAAGGAATTTTCTGCCGGGACTCTTATAGGTTATATCCATTCCTATATTGGCCAGGAAGCGATTGCTGTTGGGGTATGCGCGAATCTGAGGGTTGACGACCGCATTGTCAGCAACCACAGGGGCCACGGGCACTGCATAGCCAAGGGTGCAGATATCAGGCGGATGATGGCCGAGATCTTTGGTAAGAAGACCGGCTATTGCAAGGGCAAGGGCGGCTCCATGCATATCGCGGACTTCAAAATAGGGATGCTGGGCGCGAACGGCATCGTGGGCGCGGGTCTTCCCATCGCGACCGGCAGCGCACTGGCGGCACAGCTGGAAGGGGGAGACAGGATTTCGGTCGTCTTTTTCGGCGACGGGGCCGCGGGTGAGGGTGAATTTCACGAATCCATGAATCTTGCCTCAATCTGGAAGCTTCCCATGGTCTTCGTCTGTGAGAACAATTTTTATGGCGTAAATACGGCGACAAGCTACTCCATGGCAGCCGAGCATGTCGCTGACAGGGCTATAGCCTATTCGATGCCGGGGACAGTCGCTGACGGCAACGACGTGTTCGCGGTCTATGAAACGGCTGAAAAGGCGGTGACCAGAGCCAGGGAAGGAAAAGGCCCAAGCCTTATCGAGTTCAAGACCTATCGCTGGCGGGGCCATTTTGAAGGGGGCATGATTCCGGACCTTCGTCCCCAAGAAGAATTGGAGGAATGGAAAAAGAAGTGCCCGGTCGCCTTTTTCAGGCGGCGGCTGATGGAGATGGGAATCATTAGTGAAGACGAACTGGAAGGGATTAACGACAGGATAATGTCCCGGGTTGAAGAGGCCGTCCAATTTGCCATGGGCAGCCCCCTCCCCGACCCGGAGGACGCCCTGGAAGACGTGTTTTCAGGATAAAAGGGTCATAGGAGTTTCTCATATGCGAAAGATAACTTACGGGGAAGCGGCAATGGAGGCCCTCCAGGAAGAGTTCCGGAGGGATGAAAAGACCGTGCACCTGGCCACGGATATTCACGAACTGCTGTTTGATGAATTTGGCGCGGAGAGGATCAGGCAAACACCCATTTCAGAGTCCGCCTTTGCCGGTGCAGCGATAGGCCTGGCCGGTTCCGGTTTCAGACCGGTTGCCGATATCCGGATGGCGACCTTCGGTTTCGTGGCCATGGATCAGATGATGAACCAGGCGGCCAAGATTACCTATATGTTCGGGGGACAGGCCGAATTCCCCATACTCTACAGAATGACAGTGGGAACAGGCATGTCGATGGCTGCACAGCATTCGATAAATCCCTATCCGATGTACATGAATATACCGGGGCTGAAGATCATACTCCCCTCTACCCCCTATGATGTAAAGGGGCTGTTAAAGGCTGCCATCAGAGACAACAATCCGGTAGTATCCTTTGAGCACATGGGCTTGGACGAAATCACGGGCGAAGTCCCGGAGGAGGAATATATCATCCCCTTTGGCCGCGCGGCAGTCAGAAAGGAGGGGGGTGACGTTACAGTGGTGGCCCTGGCCAAGATGGTACACCTCTGCCTTGATGTCTCCGAAGAAATGGATAGGGAAGGGGTCTCAATGGAGATAATTGATCCCAGGACTCTCGTGCCCCTGGACAGGGAGACTATCAGGAGCTCGGTGGCAAAAACAGGGAGGCTGGTCGTTGTGGATGAGGCGTGCCAGACGTGCGGGACCGCGGGTGAGATCATTTCCCTGGTGGTTGAGGATGGCAGGACCTTCCGTTATCTGAAATCTCACCCAAAAAGGGTCTCAGGCCTTGATGTCCCCGTGCCCTTCAGCCCTCCCATGGAGAAATATGTGGTGCCCGACAGAGATAAGGTAGTCTCCGCGATCAGGGAAGTCATGAGAACAGGGTAAAGGGATACCAGGCTCATTTTTCAGCATCAGCCATGTACCCTTCGGAAGAGTATCTTGTGACCAGTTTCTTAATGCTTTCTATCAAGTTGGTATAGCTTACAGGTTTGGTTATATAGGCGTCAGCGCCGGCCTCCTTGCATTGAATCTTGTCCTCCACCTCTTCAGATGTGGTCCAGATGGCCACTGGGATTCCCCGCAAATCAGGATCCGCCTTTATTTCCATAAGCGCTTGACGGCCGTCTTTCTTGGGCATGTTAAGATCCAGAAGGATAAGCGACGGCCGCGGAGAGAGCAGGGCATCGGCATATTTCCCCATACGACGCAGATAGTCTATCAGTTCCTCCCCGTCTTCCACGAAATGCAACTCCCCGCGACTTCCGGTCTCCGTGAAGGCCTGCTCCATCAAAAACCTGTCATCAGGGTCATCTTCAGCCATAAGGACCCTGAAACAGTCTGTCAGCTCGGCTTCCGTCATCGCATCTTCCCTCATTCCAAAACGACGACCTGTTTTGAAAATCAGGCCCCGATTCTATTTCAAAGCAAGAACACAAATAAATAAAATTAATCACTAAAGTCGAAATATACTGCGACTATAAGATAAAATAAACCGATTTTTTAAAATCCTTTTAAAATCAAGGTCTTATGTATTAAAGATTCCTTTAGAATACGATTATGGGAATGGATAGCAGGCTTATGACTTTGTTACAATTGCCTGACATTTTGGTAGAGTCCAAGATATATTAAACATTTGTGTATTGACTCTTTGATTGTACAGTCTATAAAATAGAGCCCGGCTTGAGGCGATAAAATCCATATGAGGAGGTACTATGAACAGCGCTTTTGAATTCATGAAGGCTAATCCTGTCTTTCATATTGCCACGGTTGACGGTAATAAGGGACGGGTTCGGCCCTTTGGCTTTTTCATGAAGCGGAACAACAAGCTCTATTTCTGCACGGGCAAGTCAAAGGATGTCTATAAACAGATGGTTGAAAATCCCGACATCGAGATCTCTAACCTGGGAAAGGATAACAAATGGCTGAGGATTAGGGGGAGAATCGCCTTTGATGACAGCCGTGAAGCAAAGGCCCAGGCGTTTGAAGAATCGCCCAACCTTTTGAATATTTATAAAAAAGGCGCGGACGATGAAAAATTCGTCACCTTTTACTTCACCGAGGCGGTTGCGACCCTCTATTCTTTTGGCGAGGCCCCTAAGAAGCTGCCTCTGCTTTAGGAGTACCAGTGCCGGAAAAGGGCCTCGATGAACCGGAGTGCCAGCCCATCGGGCCCTATAACGGTGAAGTCCTGCATACCGAAATCACGCTCTTGAAGCATTTTAAAGACATGAATGACGAGGCGCCGACCTGACTCCGTTAAATATCCACCTTGGGCACCATCAGGTCAAGTCTGCCCAAAGTTTGATCCAAAAGGCCGGTCGGTTATCGAACTGCGTCATAAACAGTATCACCCATGCAGAATTATTTTGGTTATACGAAAGGAGATAATAAATGCTGCCTATTAGAAAATTGCTGGTGCCTACTGATTTCAGCGAATCCTCCTACAGGGGAGTAAGGGCCGCCGATGAACTGGCCCTCCATTTCAGCGCGGAACTGATTATGATTCACGTGATATCACCGGCCCAGTTCGTGCCTCCCGCCGGCCCGTCGCTCCCTACGGGCCAACGGTTGCCAGCCCTTTTAGAGGACTTAATGGATGCCGCGAGACATTCCATAAAATGGGTGATTGAAGAAAAGATATCTGATGGCGTTTCATCTCGCTCTTTTGTATTGAGCGGGGCGCCGGCCGATGAGATCGTACGTGTGGCCGCCGAAGAGGAGGTGGACGCCATTGTCATCTCCACCCATGGATTTACCGGATGGCGCCGGTTTATTTTCGGTTCGGTCGCGGAAAAGGTGGTTCGACTCGCGGAGTGCCCGGTGCTCACAATTCCCGGTGGGGAGGATAAGAAGTGACCGGAAGCAACCGAAAAGCTGCGGCTTTCATCTTTAATATTTTTGGTCTGATTCGTTGAGAGGACGAATCAGATATCTCAAGCTCACCGGAATGAGGCTCGGCTATCTCCTGAACTTCGGGGAAGCCATAATGAAGCACGGTATCACCCGCATCGTCAACTTGCTTCCCGAATAAAGACAACTCTCGCAAAGTCGCGAAGAACGCAGAGAAGTTTATATTATAAAACCCTTGGCGTTTTTAGTAGAAGGGTGGGACGCTGGTAAAAAACTAAATATCATTCTATTAATCTTACTTTTTTATCAGCGTCC
>CAZGIZ010000071.1:0-21213 GCA_964526655.1 uncultured Desulfobacteraceae bacterium
ACGAGCCGACAAGCTCCCTGGACCCCAGCGTCCAGGCCAAGGTCCTCAAGCTCCTCCTGGACCTGCAGATCGAGAAGGGTCTGACCATGCTCTTTGTGACCCATGACATGGGTCTGGCCCGCAAGATCGGGGACCGGATAGGCGTCATGCTGGCCGGGACAATGGTAGAGAGGGGACCCTCCGCAAGGGTCCTGAAGAGGCCGCTCCATCCCTATACGAGGCTCCTGATGGAAAGCGCCCGGGGAATTGCCGGAGAACTTTCACGGGATACAGGGAAGGGGCATGAAACCGGGTGTCCCTTTGCCCAGAGGTGCGGCCATGCAGTGCCCCAATGTCTTACCGGGGTTCCCCCGGAAACAGGGCTTGATGGGGGTCATCACCTGGTACGGTGCTTCAGGCCGCAGATGGAGGCGGGGGGATAGCAAGAGAATAGGGTATAAGGTATAGGGTCTAAGGCAAAATCAAAGATGTAATATATTACGCGAATTAAGGGGTTCACGGTTCACGGTTAAAATTGGGTTATTATTATGCCTGTTCCGAAAAAGGCCTAAATAAAATGTGGATTAAGGTCTTTACAACCTTTGAACCCCTGGCCCGGACCTGATTTTAAGGATATGGATGACAGGCACATACCATTAACCAGCCGGGGGATTCACATCCTTAAAACAGTTGTTACGCCAGGGCAGGCTTGAACGGGGAACTCGGAACCGGTCAATTTAATCATTTAAGGAGGAAACCATGAGTAACACTACAATACCCCAGGAACTTATCGAAAAGACAATCAGCTTCCACGGCCACTGGTGTCCGGGCCTGGCCATCGGCATCAGGGCCGCGGAATGGGCCTTAAAGGAGATGGGCAGGGCCCCGGACGAAGAGATCGTAGCCGTGGTGGAGACGGACATGTGCGCCGTGGACGCCGTCCAGTTTCTCACTGGCTGCACCTTTGGCAAGGGCAACCTGATCCACAGGGACTATGGCAAGAACGCCTTTAACTTTTACCGCAGGCAGGATGGAAAGGCCGCACGCCTGGTCGTCAGGCAGACAGCTTACGGGAACAGGGGTGAGGACATGGGCAAGCTCTACAAAAAGATGCTTGAGCAGGGGCTGACCAAGGAAGAGGAAGAGGCCTGGAACGAGGCCCGGGCCGCCACATCGAAGAGGATTATGGATTCAGCCCTGACGGACCTCTTTGAGATCAAGGAGCCTGCAGGTCCCGTCCCCAAAAGGGCGAGGATCATGTCGAGCATGGTCTGCGAGTCCTGCGGGGAGTCTGTGATGGAGAGCCGTGTCCGACACTTCGGAGGGAAGGTCCTGTGCATACCCTGTTTTGAGGAGATGGAAAAAAGATAGCCCCGGGAACAGGCATGCTGATTTTTTGTAAAGGGTCATGAATGAGCGGCAAGAAGCCTCTTGTAACGACGTCAAAATCTGATTGGGCCTGGAAATAAATGCCTTCAGAAGAAAGGAGAACGCCCATGATATGGAAAGATGAAAAGGAGGTTTATTATGCGGAACTTGAAAATGATGGCGGTTTTTTCCTTTACTATTTTGGTCCTCATGACTCCAGCGGTCCTGGTCGCGGGCGGGCCGGCCTGGCTTGACTCTGGTCGGGCCGCGCTCTATGACGCCATGTCTGAAATCGGCGGGTCCGGGGCGGAAGGCAATCTCCTGTTGCTGACGAACGCCGGATATGGAATGATTGGGAAAGAGAGCACCGAGGCCTTTCTGGACGTGGCCATGCAGGAGACGGGCTGCAGCATGGGGACCCGTTCCCTTCTTTCCCTGCACACAGGGATTCAGGAGCCGCTCTGGTACGCCCTTTTTCGGAAGGATTCGGGCAGGCTTATTTTTCTCAAGTGGACCGGAAAGGGCTTCGAACGACAGATAATCGATGCATCCCCGGGAAGAATCCTGACCCCCGTAGGCTGGAAGGAGGCCTCTTCAGGAATAATCGGCCCGAAAATGTTCTCCGTTGTCAGCATGTGCCTTACCTGGGCCGTAAAACCGCCATGGACGCTACTCCTGGCGGCTGCCTTTCACGACCATTTCTGTCCCGGGGTGAATTCGGGCTATATTGCCGGGCAGTATGTCATGGAGAAACTGCCTCTTGGACCGGGTGATCAGTATGTGTTCGTCACGGCGCCCGGCAGGTGTCCTGCCGATGCACTCCAGGTCATGTTCAACGCCACGGCAGGAAAGGGTTCGGGTTACACCATGGCCATAAGCGGTGAATCCATGGCAAAATACGCCATAGGCGGGGTTGAGCCCTCGATCATTGCCATGCGAGTAAACAGGAAAGCCGACAAATGCGAGGGCAGGGTCCTGGGCTTTGACTGGAACAGGGCCTATGAAGACACGGGCGTAAAGGCTGAAGAGCTTGCGCCCAAGGCCGGGCCTAACAATCCCATGTTCTGGATTGCCAGGGCCAAGATGTCCCGGGAAATGGTCAGACTTCCAAGTGAGAAGCAGCTTGGCTATATTGCGGAGCTAAAATCATTCTCGGGAAAGGCGGCCCTGGCCGACAGGGTGGCGGGGGGCGATCCCTACGGCCTTGTCTGGAACCAGTAGCCGGGTAAATATAAAGGACCCCTCCAGGTCGAATCCACAGACAGCCCTGGAGGGGACAAGGGATTATTGATGAAGCGTATTTGTGTGATTGACGGTCAGGGCGGGGGGATCGGGGCCACCATCATCAAGGCCCTGAAGAGGAAATACGGGGAGACCATCGAGATACTCGCGTTAGGGACAAATGCCGTAGCCACCTCCCAGATGCTCAAGGCCGGGGCAAACAGGGGCGCCACCGGCGAAAATCCAGTGATCCGCACTGTTGGGATGGCGGACCTGGTCCTTGGTCCGGTCGCCATCACGTGGCCGAACGCCATGATGGGGGAGGTTACCCCCTGCATGGCCGAGGCGATCACCTCAGGCCATGCCATGAAGGTCCTTATCCCCCTGCACCAGGAAAACGTCTTTCTGGTCGGTGCGAGCAGGGAACCCCTTCCCCATCTGGTTGAGGCCATGATCCATGAATATATGAAGGAGGTCTTGGAAAATGTGTGAAGCGAATGCCTATTTATTTAAAGAAGGCAAGGAAGAACTTATCATGGAATCCGTTGACATAGTGGAGCCGGAGGGCGGGGATGCCTGGCGCCTGGTGGGCATTTTTGGGGATCAAAAAAAGGTCAAGGGCCGTATCAAGGCAATGAACCTGGTTGATCACAAGATCATCTTTGAAGAATAGCCGGGGACCTGCCTTTGTTTGCTCTCTGACCCTGCTTCATGCCTGTACCGAGGTTGTTGGACCTCCTCCGCGCGGCCTCGGCAGAGTATGGAGAGGCCGCATCTGTTTTTTCCTGGAATTTTATTATCTTTACCTGTCCCGTAACCATCCGATGCGGGCGTCGGGGAAGGCGTCGAGGGATCCGGAGTAGGGCTTGATGTCCAGGAGCGGCGATCCATTTAGGGCGTCCAGGCCCTTGACCTTCAGGAACCGGCCCTCTCGTCCCAGAAAATCGACCACGCACAATCCTATTGGATTGGGGCGGTTGGGGGATCGGGTGGAAAAGACCCCGTGTGTCTCCGGTCCCCAGGGAGTCTTGGTCTGGAGGACCCCCCTTTCGCCCCTGTCCTGCCAGTAGAGCACGAAGAGGTGGGTGCACCTCTCTATGTCGAGAAGCCCCGGCTCATAGTCCTCGAAGACCTCGATTGTGCATTCCTTCATTTCCTGTCTCCCCTGAAAGGGTGCATCTTTTTTCTCGTGATATGGGGAGTGTATCACCCCGATGGGTTCCAAAAGAACTGTTCCTCTATCCATTTCAGTCCTGATCCCTTCCTTAGGGCCTCGTGCCCTGGTTAGATCTATGCCTTATAACTATGCCCAATGAAGAGATCCGGTACCGTATTTCTCTTCAAGGGGATACCTACTTGCCCTGTAGCTAATGACCAAATATTTGGTGTTTACCAAGTTCGGAGTAAATGTAAAAGAGGTTTTAGCAATAAACACCAAATATTTGGTCATAGCAATAGCAGGTGGAATTTCAAAAAGCTATCCCCTTGAAGAGAAACACGGTACCTAAATCTATCAGTCGACCTATTATGGGTCAAATCATGGAAATGTCTTTCTTTCTGCTTTTAACGAAAAATCTTCGCTGGGTGTGGATTCTATCTTTGTCAGGTAGGCCCGCATTTCAGGAGAAAGGTCTTGGCGATGTTTGAGGTGTAGACCACGATCTGCTTAAAGATGTCCATCAATTCCATGTGGACCTCGTGGGTGTCGATGGAATCCCTGCGCTCATGGCGGATGCGCTCGAGATGCCTTATTCGGTACTGGTCTTCCAGGTCCAGATATTTCCTCTCCGTCTCCATGATCCTGCTCGCCTTTTCCAGGTTTCGTTCTGCAAAGGCCTGTTGCAGGAGGTCCATCTGCCTTAAGACCTTTTGATGGTAGATCATCAATTCCTCTTTGCCTTCGTCGGAAAAATCCACATTGAGCTGCCTCTTCTTGGCGATCAGGTTCACAAGATTCCGATGTATAAGGTCCCCGATGCTCTCAATGTCACTTGCTATGGAGATCATTCCGTAGACCTCATTGGCCTGTTCTTCAGATGCCTCCTGCTTGGCGATCCGGATCAGGAATTCCTGTATCCTGTTGTTTAAAAAATCGATCTTTTTTTCCCGCATATCAAGGGCCTCAAGGATTGTGAGCTGGGGATGACGCTCGTCCCGGGCAGGTATCTCCCTGATGAGGAGCTCTATCTCTTCCTTTGTACGGCCTTCCCTTTTTATCCATTTTTCATCGGATATGAAAGGGATGATTATGGCCCGCAACATCCTTCCCAGGATCATGGCCATGTTTGAGATCTCCCTCCTTGCAAGCTCGATTGCGAGGGCAGGAGAGGAGAGACTGCCCTCATCAAGGTACAGGGTGCTGGGCCTGACGCTGACGTCCTCCGACTTGTCGGGAAAGAGCCGGGTTATAATCCCCGCAAAGGGCCCCGTAAAGGGGATAAAGAGAATGCCGAGGCTCACGTTGAAGAGGGTGTGTGCATTGGCGATTTGACGGGCAATACCGGAACCGAACCAGCTGGAGAGGCCCTGAATGAGCCCTGCGAAACCAGGTATCCAGAAGACAAAGATCAATACTCCGGCGATCTTGAAGAAGACATGGGCAAGGGCCACGCGCTTGGCCTCCCTTGAGGTGTTTATGGAGGCGAGTCCGGCCGTCACGCAGGTCCCGATATTGGCGCCGAATATGATGGGAATACCCGACTCAAGGCCTATCAGTCCCTGACTTGCGAGGACGATGATCACGCCCGTTGTGGCTGCGCTGCTCTGGACAAGTGCTGTAAAAAGGGTCCCCAGGAGGATGCCCAGGAGGGGATTCTCCAGGTTCTTCATGCCGTCTATAAAACCCGGATATGCCCGCAAGGGCTCCATGGCGTCGCTCATCAGTTTCATCCCAAAGAACAGGAGTCCGAAGCCAAGGACTATTTCACCGATGTTCCTGGTATTATCGGTCCTGGCGGATATCTGGAGCCCGAATCCGGCGGCAATCATCAAAAGGCCGTAATCGGCGAACTTGAAGGCGATCAGCTGGGCCGTGACGGTCGTCCCTATGTCGGCCCCTAATATGACGCCAAGGGACTGGGCGAAACTCATCAATCCCGCCTGGACAAAACTGACCAGCATGACCGTTGTGGCGCTGCTGGACTGGATGACCATGGTGACGAAGGCCCCTAACAGCAGGGCCGTGAGCCTGTTTCGTGTCAGGGCCGCGACGAGGGACCTCAGCCGGTTGCCGGCGGTCTTTTTCATGCCGCCGCTCATTTTACCCATCCCGTAAAGGAAAAGGGCCAACCCACCAAAGAGGCCGATTATCATCATGCCCCAGGACAGGGTCTCGGTGTAATCCTGACCGGCGAAGAGATACCCGGATGAAAACAGGATCAGAGCGCTGACCGACAGAAGGATCTTAAGGCGCACGCGCGCATGTTCAGAATACATGTATGCTACCCATGGAGTTTTAAGATGTTACCTTAGACCTTAGACCGTATGCCTTGTGCCTGTTTTTATTGCCATTCCCTTGAAGAGAAACGGATTACACGCCTCTATAAGTAATTTCTAACATGCATGCAAATACGTTGCCACCAAACCATGGCAACCATGCTGAAAGAGTGCATCCTCCATGGAGGGAAGGGCCCGGCCGATCGGAGAGGGATTATCGCGGGCGATTTTTGAGATTAGGAAAAATTTCACTTGACAAGGGGGATAGACCTGTTAAAATAAAAACTGACTGAGCGCTCAGTATAAAAATATCAGGATTTCAATGAAAAAAAAAGAGGCTATTCTGCAGGCGGCAACCAGGCTCTTTTCTGAAAAGGGTTTCAAGGACACCCATATAGCTGAGATATCAAAGATGACGGGGGCCGCAGAAGGCACCATTTTTTATCATTTTCACAGCAAGGAAGGGCTTTTTCTCTCCATCTTAGAGGGATTCCGGGACGGCATTGTAGAGGAATTCCGGAGATACAGCGAGGAAAAGAGCTTTAAAAGCGGTATGGATATGGTAGATGACGTTGTCTCCTTCTATCTGTATCTTGCAGGTTCAATGGAAGACCGTTTTCTACTCCTCCACAGGCATGACGCCTATGAACTGGCCAGGTCAAACCCCAGGTGCAGGGAATACCTGGAGGCCATATACAACTGCCTTGTGGAGATCTTTGAAAGGGCGATCCTGTTAGGCCAGGAAGACGGGTCAATTGCGGATGTCCCGGCTAAAAAGGTTGCCATGATAATCTTCGCCATGGTCGATGCCCTTGTGCGATTCAACACCTATAACCTTTATAACGCAGGCACACTCTACGATGAGCTGATAAACAGTTGTCACAGGATTCTAAAAAACGGAAAAATATAGAGGTATAGACTCCTATGTTGCAGAGATTCTTTCCCTTTTTAGGCTGGTTTAGAAATTACTCCTATGAAAGTTTGAGGATAGATTTCGTTTCCGGGCTCACCGTGGCCCTTGTCCTTATTCCCCAATCAATGGCCTATGCCCAATTAGCGGGCCTTCCGCCCTATTACGGCCTTTACGCCTCCTTCCTGCCTCCCATGATCGCCTCCCTGTTTGGCTCAAGCCGGCAGCTGGCAACAGGGCCCGTGGCCATCGTGTCCCTAATGACATCGGCTTCCCTTGAGCCCCTGGCGACGGCGGGCAGTCAGGGATACATAGCATACGCAATCCTGCTGGCCCTCATGGTCGGCGTATTTCAGTTTGCCCTGGGGGTCCTGCGCCTGGGCCTGGTTGTGAATTTCCTTTCCCACCCGGTCGTCAACGGGTTCACCAATGCGGCGGCCATAATCATTGCCTCTTCCCAGCTCTCAAAGCTCTTTGGTGTGTATGTTGACGGGGGGGAGCACCATTATGAGACCATAATAGGGGTCATCAGGTCGGCTGTCCATTATACCCACTGGCCGACCCTCCTGATGGGGGCCCTGGCCTTTGCCATCATGTATTTTCTGAGGTGGATCTCACCAAGGATACCAAATGTCCTTATCGCCGTGGTTATAACAACAGTCCTCTCCTGGGCCACAGGCTTCTCCGACAACAGGACAGTGGATATCCATGGGATCGAGTCAGACCGGGCCAGGGGATTGATAGAGGATTTCAATAGATCCGTAAAGGAGATAGACCGGTTTTCCGCTGAAAGGACCGGGGCCTATGAGGCATTGAAAGAGGCGGAGGGCAGCCATGACACAGTGGCAATCCTTGAGGCCGAACATGACACGGAGCTGATCAATATAAATATTGAAACGCTGAAAAAGGAGGTAAACGCCTATCGCGAAGAGATCAGGAATATCCTCTTCAGGGCGGTTATCCAGCCGGACGGTTCCATGAAATTCTACCCAAAAGGCAGTCTTTCTCCGGGCGCGGAGGATGAAGGGCATACCTGGCGGATTAATATAGGAAACAGCAGCTTAAATGAAGACCGGATCCCCATGATGGGCGGAGGCGCTGTGGTGGGGAAAATCCCAAGGGGCCTCCCCGCCTTGACAGTCCCTAAGCTCAACCCCGGCGTCATACTTCACCTTTTTCCCTACGCGGCCATAATATCCCTCCTGGGTTTTATGGAGGCGATTTCCATAGCCAAGGCCATGGCAGGGAAGACTGGCCAGCGACTCGATCCGAACCAGGAGCTCATCGGCCAGGGATTGGCCAACATCTTCGGGTCCATCGGCAAGAGCTACCCGACTTCGGGCTCCTTTTCGAGGTCCGCCATAAATCTCCAGGCCGGGGCCATCACGGGCCTCTCCAGCGTCTTCACGAGCCTGACCGTGGTTGTAGCGCTCATGTTTTTTACTCCCCTCCTCTATTACCTCCCCCAGTCCGTGCTGGCAGCCGTAATCATGATGGCGGTCATCGGGCTGGTCAATGTATCGGGTTTTGTCCATGCATGGGAGGCCCAGTGGTATGACGGGGCGATCTCCATAATTTCATTTGTCGCCACACTGATTTTCGCGCCCCATCTGGACAAGGGCATCATGATCGGTGTGGTGCTTTCACTGCTCGTGTTTCTCTATAAGAGCATGAGGCCGACCGTCGCGTCCCTTTCCAGGGCCGAGGACCAGGCATTGCGTTGCGTGACGACCCATGGGCTGAAGGAGTGCGATTATATTGCCATGGTCCGGTTCGACGGCCCGCTGTTTTTTGCCAATGCCAGCTATCTGGAAGACAAGATCATGGAAATGATGAGGGCCAAAAGAAAATTAAGACACATCGTCATTGTCTCAAACGGGGTCAATGACATAGATGCCTCGGGCGAGGAGACCCTGTCCCTCCTCGTGGACAGGGTCAGGAGCGCCGGAGTGGATATTTCCCTGAGCGGGGTCAATGAGACGGTCATGGAGGTCATGAAACGCACGCACTTTCCAGAGAAGATAGGTGAAGATCATATTTACCCAACCATGGAAAAGGCCATAGAGAATGTCTATGAGGTAACGCACAGGGGCGGGCAGGAGGAGATATGCCCCCTCAGGACGGTTTGCCACATTACCTGAACATCAAATAAAAAAAGGGGTTTCATATGGCAATAATCAGCATATTCAGCGGGGTCTTTTGCAGGGAAGAGTCCTTTGTCAATAGACTGGTCACCGAGACAGGGCTCAGGCTCGTCAGGGACAGGGATCTCATACATGAGGCCAGCCGGTTCTCCGGGATATCCTGGGAAAAAATCGAGCGCGCCCTCTCATCCAAGACATCGGTCTTCAACAAGTTTACCCATGAGCGGGAGCGGTCAATCGCTCATCTCAAGCTGGCCCTGGCAAAAAGCCTTGCCGAAGACAACTTTATTATCGAGGGTTTTACGGGGCAGTTCATACCCAGAGAGGTAAACCATGTCCTGCGGGTGTGTCTCATCGCCGACATAAAATTCAGGATCCTTGTGGCCTCGGAAGAGGAGGCAATAGGCGAAACGGAGGCGGTCAAACTCATACGCAGGATGGATGAGGATCGCGCGGCGTGGGTCAACGCCTTCTTCAGCTCCAATGACCCATGGGACCCCTCACGTTATGACATTGTCATCCCCGCTGACAAGGTGGATGAGGCTGAGGCTGTCAGGCTGATACAGGGTAATCTGGGAAAAGATGTCCTCAGGTTCAAGGAGGGCACAAGAAAGGCCGTAGAAGATTTCATCCTTTCCAGCAGCGTGGAGGTGGCCCTGGCCAAGGAAGGACACAACGTGGGGGTCAAGACAAAGGACGGAAAGGTAACCCTGACGATCAACAAACACGTCCTCATGCTGACCAGGCTGGAAGAGGAGCTGAAAAGCATTGCGAATCAGGTCCAGGGGGTCAAGGAGGTTGACTTCAGGATAGGGCCGGGGTTTCACCAGGCTGACATTTACCGCAAATACGATTTTGAGATGCCCTCAAAGGTCCTGCTTGTGGATGACGAACGTGAATTCGTCCAGACCCTTTCCGAGAGGCTGCTCATGAGGGACATGGGATCGGCCGTGGCCTACGACGGGGAGTCCGCCCTCGAGCTGATCAAGGAGGATGAACCAGAGGTCATGATCCTGGATCTCAGGATGCCCGGCATCGATGGAATCGAAGTCCTGAGAAAAGTCAAAGAGACACAACCGGATATCGAGGTGATTATTCTCACGGGCCATGGTTCGGAAGCGGACAGGGAACTATGCATGAATTTAGGGGCCTTTGCCTATCTCCATAAACCCGTGGACATCGACGAGTTGAGCGAGACCATAAAGAGGGCCAATGAAAAGATCCGGCAGAAAATTCCGCACCTGGAATAATGGAGTGGCAGTAGCATTGCCTCTGAGGGTGAAAGCGGAGCCAATTACACCTTGGAAAGCGGTTTTGGAAACATGATAGCCTGGGAAAAATTAAAGGAATTCTTTTCAGTTAAACAGGACACCAGTCAGGACATACCCAGGTACCTGTTTAACTATCGCCGCATCTGGCAGGTAGCGGTCCTCCTTACGGGGGGGGTGGCCCTTGTCCCCCTTATCTTTATAACGCTTATAGATTACCAGGTCACACAGCACGCGATCGAGTCCGAATTCCTTCTGCGCACGACCCGGGTGGTTTCAAATTCGAGGAGAACCATATCCTTTTTCCTGGCGGAACGAAAATCCGCGATCGATTTCATAGTCCATGATAACAGTTTTGAATCCCTGAACAACAAAGGGAGGCTTACCCTCATGCTGATTAACCTCCAAAAGAGCTTCGGGGGAGGATTCATGGATCTCGGCCTTATCGATTCATCGGGTTATCAGAGAAACTATGTGGGGCCTTACAGGCTTGAGGGAAAAGATTATAAAGGGCAGGAATGGTATCAAAAGGTCGTGGACCATGGGGTTCACATCAGCGACGTCTATCTTGGCTTTCGCCGGGTCCCCCACATGGTAATAGCCGTTAAAAAGCTGATGCCGGATGGCTCTTTTTATATCCTTCGCGCGTCCTTCAGTATTTCCCCTTTTGAAGACCTGCTTGCCGATCTGGAACTGGACGGGAGGGGAGACGCCTTCCTGATCAATCATCAGGGCACGCTCCAGACCACTTCCAGGTACCACGGGGGGATCCTTGAAAGGCTGTCCCTTCCAGTCCCCGAATATTCCCCTGTGAGCCAGGTCTATGAGTGGAAGGATCCCAATGGAAAGGAGCTCTTTATAGGCTACAGGTTCATCGATGATTCCCCATTTATACTCATGATAGTGAAGGATAAACATGAACTCATGAAGCCCTGGTTCAAGACACGGTTCAAACTGATTGTCTTTCTGATACTTAGCGTTACGGTGATCCTGAGCGTCATTCTGGGCACGGCCACCTATATGGTGAAAAAAATACAGATTGTGGATGAGACCAGGGTCATGGCCTTTCATCAGATGGAATACGCCAACAAGATGGCATCCATAGGGCGCCTGGCAGCGAGTGTGGCCCACGAAATCAACAATCCCATCGCAATTATCAATGAGAAGGCCGGCCTTATCAAGGATCTCTTTATTATCAAGGGACAATACGCCAGGGATGACAAAATCCTGGGGCTTGTTGACTCCATCCTCAACTCCGTGAAAAGGACTGGAGCGATCACCAAAAGACTCCTAAGCTTTGCCCGTAACCTGGAGGCCAGCATCGAGCCCATACATCTGAAGGCCGTAATACAGGAGGTGTTAGGCTTTATGACCAAAGAGGCAGAACTCAGGGCCATTGAGATAAGACTGAAGGTCGCCGAAGACATTTCTCCCTTTAAGGCAGACAGGGGAAAGCTCCAGCAGATATTTCTTAATATCATTAACAACGCCTTTGCAGCCATGAATGAAGGGGGCCATCTGGATATCAGTGCGGAAATGGAAACAAAGGGTTCCGTCACAGTGGTGTTCACGGACGATGGGTGCGGGATTCCGGAGGAAGACCTGAATCGCATATTTGAGCCTTTTTTTTCGACCAAAACGGGCCAGGGCGGAACCGGCCTTGGGCTGTCCATTACCTATAATCTGGTTACGGAGCTCGGCGGCACGATCAACGTCAAGAGTAAGCCGGGCCAGGGCACGAGCTTCATTATATCAATACCATTAGACAAGGAGAAGGGGCCTGATGAGCGAGATCAGGGTATTGCTTGTGGATGACGAAGAGGAGCTTGTCTCCACATTGGCGGAGCGGTTGTCACTCAGGGGGATCTTTGCCGAATGGGCGACCAGCGCGGAGGAGGCCCTTGAAAGGCTGTCCCCCGGCAGATATGATGTCGCCGTCCTGGATGTTAAAATCCCCAGGATCAGCGGGATAGAGTTGAAAAAAAGGATGGATGAAAAAAATCCGGGCATGAAATTCATCTTTATCACGGGGCATGGATCAGAGGCGGATTTTCAGGCAGGTTCTGCTGAAGCCGGCTCAGATTACTATCTGGTGAAACCGGTCAATATAGAGGATCTCATAACGAAGATGAGAGAGGTCCTCACGGGGAAGGGAGGAACAGAATGATCATTCCTAATGATCCTTTACATGAGGGGGGGCTCCGGTTTTTTGGGAAGATTAACGCCTCAATAGCCCATGAGATCAGAAACGTCCTCGCGATCATCAATGAAAACGCGGGGCTGATGAAGGATCTGACCCTGATGTCGGAGAAGGGGATGCCTGTTGACCCGGCGCGCATCCGGAACCTTTCGGAAAAGGTCCTGGATCAGGTCCGGAGGGCAGACGGGATCGTTGACAACATGAGCAGGCTCGCCCACAGTGTTGATGATTTATTAAAGAATGTGGATGTGGGTGAATGCCTGAATTTCGTGGCCGTGATCTCAGGCAGGTTCGCCGCCATGCGGGGGGTGACTCTGGGATACGATCCGGCTCCAGATTCAGTGGAGATAATGACATCACCCTTTCTCCTCCAGAATCTCATCTACCTGTGCATTGATTACGCCATGGACGCGGCAGGGGAGGGAAAGAGGATCGACATGAGTGTTGAAAAGAGCCATGGCGGTGCCCGTGTAAAATTCAGGGGCCTTGAATCCCTCAAGGATATGCCGGAGGAAGGCCAGTCTCTTATGAGGGAAAGGTCCCTGGAGATCCTTAAGGCCGGGCTTGAAGCGGATATTGGAGAGGGTGCGCTCACCCTGACCCTCCCCAAGGAGATTGAAATGCCAAACCATATCAAAGAGGAAAAGCCATGAAAACAAGAGTGCTTATCGTCGATGACGAAGAGGAATTTGTGGAGGCCCTTGCCGAACGGTTGACCATCCGGGATTATGACGTGACCAAGTCCCTTACGGGTGAAGACGCCCTGGAAAAGGTGGGACACTACAACTTCGACGTGGTTGTCCTGGATGTACGGTTGCCCGGGATGGACGGCATTGATATCCTGAAGGAGATCAAGAGAATAAAACCCCTCACCGAGGTCGTCATGCTGACCGGGCATGCCACGGTCGAATCGGCCATCGAGGGCATGAAGTTAGGGGCCTTTGACTATCTCATGAAACCCTGTGAGACGGAGGATCTCACGGCCAAGATCAACAAAGCCCACGACAAGAAGGTTGAACACGAAGAGCGGATCAGGGAGGCCAGGGCAAGGGAGATCATCGATTCGCCCAGGGCAGCCTTGAAATCGGATTGAAAGGATTTATGGGAAGATGGAAGGAGATAAGAACAGTGGCATGACTGGCGATAGGGCGCTTCAAAGGCTGACTGAGGGGAACAGGAGATTTGCGGGATCGATGATGAGCCATCCCAGGCAGGCCCGGGCCCATCGGGAAGGCCTTCAAGCGGCCCAATCTCCCTTTGCCGTGATCCTCGGGTGTTCGGACTCCAGGGTGCCGCCTGAGATTTTATTCGACCAGGGCCTTGGCGACCTCTTTGTGGTAAGGGTGGCAGGCAATGTGATCGGAAAATTTGTTCTGGCAAGCATCGAGTATGCCGCAAAACACCTGCACACCCCGCTCATTATGGTGCTTGGTCATTCCGGTTGCGGCGCCGTCCATGCCGTGATAGAGGGTGAGCCCCTTCCCGGACACCTCTCCATGTTGCCTGAGGCGCTGCGGCCGGCCCTGGATAGTATTGAAGGGCGACCGGAAAATCATGCGGATGAGGTAGCCATGGCGAACGCGAGAATAACAGCAAGGCTGTTGAGGGAAGATCAAGCGCTTTCAGATCTTGTCCATTCGGAGGCATTGAAGGTGGTTCCTGCCTTTTACAGCCTGGAGACGGGGGAAGTGGAAGTTCTCTCTTAAGCCATGGCCAATTGATACTGACCGTGCCTGTTGAAAATAAGGAGTATCGGGCCTATCCGATTATAAGGTTTAAGGTCCAAGGGTTAAGGTTTTCAGCTACGGGGGTTCCTTATTACGTCATTCCGGCGAAGGCCGGAATCTAGTGTCGTTAGGTAGGTCCTGGACCCCGGCCTTCGCCGGTGTGACAATATTTTTAATTTTTGTCTTATTAAGCGGTATCATTTTGAGATAGGCTTTTTTACTGAAATAAGTTGAAATCCGGAGGGTCTCCAACAAAGGACCCAGCCCTTTTTCATATCGCCGCCACAGTCCGACCGAGCTGTTGTATATGGGCCTTTTTACCTGTTCGGAGCTGGCGGTCCTCACTGGCCGGGCCGTCCTATGGAAGGACAGGCAGGCATCGTCCCAGGGGAGCCCGCAGTATTCAAGCATCCTCCTTGTTTCACCTTCCTGATCAGCGATAATGTCTTCGTATCTTATATGGAACATATAACCGGGCAACAGGCCCTCAAGATATTCCATCCATTCCTGATAGAGGTTGTAATACCCCCCCAGCTCCTCGAGGTCGTAGGCATATTCATGGACACCTGTAAAAAAGTTCTTGAAAATAGACAGGCATGTATCAACCGGGTCCCGCTGGCAGTGGATGATCTTTGCCTCCGGCAAGATCACCTGAATCAACCCGACGTACATAAAGTTATATAGCATCTTGTCTGTAATGCGCCTTGCGCCGGAATAGCGCCTGATCCTTGCGGTATAGTCATGGCCAAGCATTTGAAGATCTTCCGCTCCCAATCTGTCCAGGCCGTGGGGAAAACGGGCCCCTGTCAGGGTCTCGCAGCGGCCAATAACACCCTGCTCGAAATCGCTCACCTCTCCAGCCCCGTGGACCTGGGGGTGGCTGGCAAGGATCTGCTCAACGAGACTCGAACCGGAACGCATCATTCCAACAATGAAAATGGGTGTCCTGTCTCTATAACCGGACCTTCCGTGCTTATGAAATAAATTACCAGTGAATACTCCTTTTAGGTCCCTGAAAAACTCCCTGTCCTTCTCGGGGTCATAAGCATATGTGCTTCTCTTGAGCCGGTTGCCTTCCAGTATGAAGTCAAAGGATTTTTCAAAATCCCCCAGGTCCTCAAAGACCTTTCCCAGGCCAAAGGCCAGGTGCATCCTTTGATCATCGGCAATATGCGGATCAGAGTATGTTTTTAACATCTCATCCACAATAGGGTCGCGCTCACTGTGCCGCCTTACCTGGGCCAGATGACGGTATGCCTCGCCGTAGCCCGGCTTGTAATTTATTGCCTTCTTAAATGAGGCCGCCGCCTCATTCCTCCTTCCCTTTTCGGCAAGCACATTGCCCAGATGGTTATGGACCTCAGCATAATCGGGCCTGACCTTGAGGGCATCCTGATAGGCCTGGATGGTCTCATCCAGCCTGCCCAGTCCATAGAGTGCCGTTCCCAGGTGGTTAAGGGCCTCCGGATAGTCGGGCCTGATCCTGAGGGCATTATGATAAGACTCAACGGCCTCGTCCAGTCTCCCCTGCCTGGACAATACATTACCCAGGTTTTCATGGGCCTCCGGAAAATCGGGTTTGATGCTGACCGCTTTTTGATAGGCCTCCAGGGCCTTGTCCAGCCTGCCCAGTCTAAAGAAGGCGTTACCCAGGTTATTATGGAAATGGGGCTCTCTTGAATCGAGATCGATTGCCTTTGAAATCAACTCAATTGCAATTTCGTTTTTTCCGGTCTGATAACCGATTACGCCAAGGAGGTGGCAGGCATCGATATTTTCCGGATCCGCAGCCAGGACATGTCTATAAATTTCTTCCGCCTCTTGCAGTCTACCCGCCTGATGATGCGCGATTGCCCCATGCAGGAGGGATGGGTGCGATCTCCGTTCCAGTTTCTGTCTGCGTCTTCTCTCTGCCCTGTTCATTTTTTCTCTCTTATGTTTATAAGTTAGCTCTTTTTGTATTTTAACTTGAATCCTACTCATCAACCGGATGATCCAGTAATCTTCATCAATTAGAAAAGCAATAATTATGCCAAGATAATATAAATTCCCCAGTATGCCCCTTGCCATTTCCTGGGAAACCAGTGATTATTCACTGTCAATTGCCTTCGAATAACTGTATGATATCTCTATATTAAAAGAGCCGCAGTCGTTTCCCTTAAAAAGAGATCGAATGGAACATCATCCCTCTTCCAAAAAAATCCTTGTGGTTGAAGACAACAGGGATCTCGCCCATCTCCTGGAGCTGCACCTCAGGGATCTCTCCTATGGAGTGGAACTTGCCTTTGACGGGACAACAGGTCTTAAAAAGGCCCTGGAGGGCCGCTTCGACCTCGTAATCCTTGACATCATGCTCCCAGGCACGGACGGCCTGGAGATATGCAGGCGCCTGAGGAGTCAACCCATTTACACACCCATCCTCATGCTAACATCCAAATCATCCGAGCTGGATCGTGTGCTGGGCCTTGAGATGGGGGCGGACGATTACGTCACCAAGCCCTTCAGCGTCAGGGAGCTGATGGCCAGGGTGAAGGCCATATTCCGGAGGGTGGAAGGCCTGAAATCGGAAACAAAGAATCCTGAACCTGACATCATCAGGGCCGGGGACCTGACAATCGACCAGGAAAAGAGGAAGGTGACCCTCAAGGACAGGCCCATTGAACTGACCGCAAAGGAGTATGAACTCCTCCTCTTTTTTTCAAAGAACCCGGGCAAGGTCTATAACCGGTCCCAGTTGCTGGACGGCGTCTGGGGGTACGGGCATGACGGGTATGAACACACCGTGAATTCCCACATCAACAGGCTGAGGGCCAAGATCGAAGAAGACCCGGCAAGACCCAGATATATCCTTACCGTGTGGGGAGTCGGGTATAAGTTCGCGGAACCGGATGAGATTTAGATAACCAAAAAATGTTCAGATCCCTCTATTCAAAATTAGCCGCCGTGCTGGCAGGGCTCTTTTGCCTTGTCGGCCTCTCCTTTGTGGCAGTCACGGTATTTTCCACTGGAATGTACCAGCAGGAAGTCAACCAGAAGCTAAATGCACGGCTGGCAGAGCAGATCGTTGCGGGGAAGATCCTGCTTACGAAGAACAGGGTCAACCGGGAGGCCCTTGACGAGATCTTCAATATGCTGATGGTGGTCAATCCCGGCATCGAGATCTACCTCCTTGACACGGATGGTAAAATCCTGGCCTTCTCGGCCCCGGAGGGCAAGGTCAAGAGGAAACGGGTGAATCTCTTGCCTGTCCGGAAATGGCTGGAGGGTGAGGATCGGGCCCCCATTCTGGGGGATGATCCAAGGAGTTCAAAGGGAAGGAAGATATTTACGGCTGCGCCCATATATGAAGAGGGTAATCTGGCGGGATACCTCTATGTCATCCTTGGGGGGGAGATCTATGACAGTGTCGTTCAGAAGATAAGGGGGAGCTATATCCTCCAGTTGAGCGCATGGATGATACTGGCAAGCCTCCTATTCGCCCTGATCGCCGGCCTGATCCTATTTGCCCTGTTAACGGGCAGGCTCAAACGGCTGGCAAGCGTCATGGACGCCTTTCGAAAGGACCAGCGCCTTGAAATGGGCAGGATAAGGGTCAGGGAACACATGAAGAACGTGGATGAGATTGATCAATTGAGTTCGACCTTCAGGGAGATGGCGGGCCGTATTCAGGACCAGATGGACGAGTTGAAGCGGTCTGACAACCTCAGACGCGAGCTGGTGGCCAATGTGTCTCACGATCTCCGGACCCCTCTGGCGACACTGAGGGGCTATATTGAGACCCTTTTACTCAAAGACGATACCCTGAATCCCTCGGAGCGAAAAAATTATCTCCATATTGCAATTAGTCACTGTGAGCGGTTGAGCAAGCTGGTCGGCGATCTCCTGGAGCTTGCCAAGCTTGAGTCCCTGGAGATCAAGGTCCACAAAGAGGCCTTTAACCTGGGAGAGCTTGTCCAGGACGTTATCCAGAAATTCGGGCTCCAGGCTGAAGAGAAAAAGGTGTCCGTTCAGGCAGACTGCGAAGAAGGGCTGCCCTTTGTGCATGGGGATATTGCCCTGATCGAGAGGGTCCTCGAAAACCTTATTGAAAATGCCATAAATTACACCCTCGAGGGTAGCTCGGTCAGCGTCAACCTGAGACAGGATGGGGATGAGGTCCTGGTAAGGGTCAGCGACAGGGGGATGGGTATCCCTGAGAATGAAATTCCCCATATATTTGATCGTTTTTACAGGGTGGACAGGGGCCGGAAAGATGCCTTAGGCCACTCCGGGCTGGGGCTTGCCATTGCTAAAAGGATACTTGAGATCCATGATCGTTCCATAGGTGTCACAAGCGAGCCGGGTTCGGGAACTACCATGTCATTCAGTCTTCCCATGTTCAAGGATACCCCGTAAAAATGGTGTGGCTTATAAAAGGATGCAATAGGATTCTTCCGGTCAATGAGTACGATTCAAGTTAAGATGTGAAGAAGTCTAATGTATTTCCAACGGGTCATGACATCTTTTCTTCGATTCCGAGTCTCCCGGCCTGGTCATTTCAGGATGTTAGGGACGGGTGAAGCCTCCCCCCTCCGCTGTTCTCACGATCCTTCGGATCGTGAGCCAGCCTCCGGCCTGTAGGGCCTACGGCCCGGAAGGGGGGTCCCCCATTCCCTAACATCCTGAAATAACGAAGGCCTCCCGCCAGTCACTGCGAAAAGACGTCATGACCCGTGCTTAAAATAACTCCTGCTCATTATTCAGCGTACTCATTAACCGTAAGAACCTGTGTTCATGATTGTGTAACAGATATTACTGAACAATACTTGAATTAAATTAAAAGGAAATAATTGATTATTCCGCATTTTTGATATATAAATAGAGTTCAGCGGTTCAATGTTCATGGTTACCGGTTGAAGAGCCCTCCAATATCCTTTGATTTGATTGTGTACATACAGAGAAAAGGAGCCTAAAAATGAGAATTCATGTGAAGTTTCAAGGTCTTGGCAATCTTTACAAGGTCATGAACAAGAAAAAGGATCTGGATCTGGATTTTCCCGGCAATCGCGTTATGGTTAAGGACATAATAGACAGCCTTGTCAAGAGATACGGGGCCCCTATTAAAAAGGCCATCCTGAACCAGGAAGGCGATATTGATATGGAGATACGGGTCCTTCACAATAACAGGACATTCCTCATGTACGGCCAGCGTATGGATATCCCCCTCAATGAGGGAGATGTCCTCCAGTTCATGACCGTGGGTTGAGGCTGATCAGGGCGGTCAGTTAGACCGCAAGCCTTTACCTAAAGATACTGGCTCATAGGACCAGGCTTTGGAGCCACATCGGAGGTCGGAGTCTTTTTTTCAAGCCCTGTCTCAAAAAGAGTTCCACCAGACTATGACATTCCCGCAGATGGGAGGGTTCACGCCACAAAACCCCTGGCAGAATGTCCCTTTCAGATGAAATGACCTGTCCTATTGAACCCTTCCATATGCGGGAACCGCCACCTTGGCCCATAGATAGGGCTTGAAAAAAAGAACCCGACCGGAGCCCGTCCTCCGCAGGGGCATTGCTGTTTCTTACTCCCGCATAACGGGGGTTTCCTGCATTGAAATGAAACATGATAAGCCGGGACAGTCGGCCCAAGGATAACTATACCATACCCGGCTTCTACCTCTCTCACACCTCCGCGTTATTTCCCGGCAATGCAAAATATGTTAGACAAATGTTATAATTTCGTGATGCATCCATTAAGTCATGAATATATATTGGGTAAACAATCCTTTAAGAAAAAAGGAGGCGACTATGGAACAGAGGAGGCAATTTTTAAAAATACTGCTCGGATTTTTTTCGTTAATTACCCTCATGTTCAGCCCCTTTTTCTCCCTTATTCGAGGGGCGTACTCTGAGGCCAAACGGGTCATCCTTCCAAAGGGGACAAAAATGGAGAGCCTCATCGGCAAGGCACCCGAAGAGCTGGACACGAGGAACCTGGAGGTTACACACCTAAAGGATTTTCAGACCATGGGACTGGATGACTATGAGGTCGATCTGGACAAATGGCGTCTCCAGGTAACCGGCAAAGTAAAGACCCCCCTCCATTTGAAATATTCCGAGATTAAGGCCCTGCCGGTGATCAGGAGAAATGTCCTGCTGATCTGTCCGGGATTCTTTGCGCTTAACGGTGATTGGAAGGGATTCTCCGTGGCGGAACTGCTGAAAAGGGCCGGAGCGGATAAGGAAGCGACCAACCTGAAATTCTACGGTCCTGAGGTGGACTATGAAAAGATGGAGAAATTTCCCATTGATGAGGTCCTTAATGAGAAGGTCTTCCTGGCCTATGAGGTGAACGGGGAAACCCTCCCCAGGAAACATGGCTTCCCCCTCCGGGTGGTGGCAGATGACCATTATGGCGGCACCTGGGTGAAGTATGTGTATAAGGTCACAGTAGAGTAAATGAAGGGGGCGGGGACATATCTGGGGACTGAAAAAGGGTCCTGAAGCCTCCTTTTGGATCTGTATAATCGAACATTTTTCTGCTCCTTGCAGGTTTCCCTTTGCGCTTTACACCTGCCGGTGAGAAATGAGGTCAACCCAAACAATATCCGTGGAAAATCAGGTCTGAAATTTATCGACCAATCCGGTCAGATCTTCGGCTAATCTGCTCAATTACTTGGAATTGAGATTCATCCGGGGAGTGAGACCCTCTCAAACAAAAGTGGCTTGGAAAACCGCTTCTTTTCCTATAAAATTACTACCGGACTAATTGCGGTTCTTCCGGTTAATTAGTACGATTCAAATTGAAATGCAAAATTCTTTTGGATACCCGAGGGGTCATGACATCTTTTCTTCGATTCCGAGTCTCCCGGCCTGGTCATTTCAGGATGTTAGGGACGGGTGAAGCCTCCCCCCTCCGCTGTTCTCACGATCCTTCGGATCGTGAGCCAGCCTCCGGCCTGTAGGGCCTACGGCCCGGAAGG
>CAZGIZ010000072.1:0-21195 GCA_964526655.1 uncultured Desulfobacteraceae bacterium
GGGCTGCCCGGCAGGTTTATTATCAGGCATTTCCCCCTGACACCCGCAACTGCCCTTGAGAGCATGGCGTGGGGGGTCTTTTTCAGGCTCTCGGACCTCATGGCCTCGGCGATGCCCGGGACCTGATAATCAATGACCTCCTGCATGGCCTGGGGCGTCAGGTCCGTGGGGCTCAGGCCAGTTCCCCCGGAGGTGACGATCAATGAAAGGCCGTCATTGTCCGCCCATTCCACAAGGGTGTCCGCGATGCGCCTGAGGTCGTCAGGGACAATATCCTTCCTTAAAAGAGAAAATCCCGCGGCTTCAAGGATACGGGCGGCAGTCTCCCCGCTCTCGTCCTTCCTCTCCCCCCGTGAACCCTTGTCGCTGATGGTCAGGACACCAGCCCTGATCTCTTTGTCCATGAGGTCTTTACTGTTCATCTTCCCTGGCTTCCGCGATCACCTTCTCAGCCAGCTGGGCCGGGACCTCCTCATAATGGGAGTGTTCCACCTTAAAGGAGCCCCTGCCCGCTGTTATGGCATTCAGGTCAAGGGCGTACCGGAGTATCTCGGACATCGGGGCCTGGGCCTTTATGATCTGGTATTTGGCCTCGCTGTCCATGCCCAGGACCCTGCCGCGACGGCCGTTGAGGTCGCCCATGATATCTCCCATATTTTCTTCGGGCGCGATAATTTCCATCTTCATTATGGGCTCGAGGAGTACGGGATTGGCATCCTGCACGCCCTTTTTAAAGCACATGCTGGCGGCTATCTTAAAGGCCATCTCCGAAGAATCCACGTCGTGTGATTTGCCGTCATAGAAGCGCACCTTCAGGTCAACAACCGGGTAACCCGCAAGTACGCCGCTCTGTATGGCCTCCTGTAATCCCTTTTCCACGGCGGGAACAAAGTTGCGGGGGACATTCATGCCCACGAGTGCCTCTTCAAACTCGAAGCCCGCGCCCCTTTCAAGGGGTGCAATGTCGAAATGGACTTCGGCAAACTGGCCCCTGCCGCCGGATTGCTTTTTGTGCCGATAGATAACCCCCTTGACGGTCTTTTTTATGGTCTCCCTGTAGGGGACCTTAACTGGTTTCAGGTCGATTTCCACCCCGAATTTTCGACTGATCTTCTCGCAGGTCGCCTCAAGATGTATCTGTCCCGTGCCGGAAAGGATAATCTCGGAGGTCGCCTGATCCCTGGTCAGGCTGAGGGTGGGATCTTCCTCCTGAATCCTGGCCAGAGAAGAAAACAGCTTGTCTTCACTTCCCTTTGTCCTGGCCTCAACGGCGTAGGACAACACCGGAGGTATGGCCTCGGCGTGTTTATAGACAATGGGATCGCTCTCTTTGCAAAGGGTGTCGCCTGTCGCAGTCTCCTTCAGCTTGGCAATGGCGATAATGTCACCGGCCGCGGCCATTTCCGTGGGCTGCTGTTTTTTCCCTTCCAGCATGAAGATCTGCCCGAATTTTTCCTTGGCGTCCTTATTGGCGTTATAGAGGGTTGAGTCGGGCTTGAGACTGCCGGAGATTACCCTCATGATCGTCAACCTGCCGGCAAAGGGGTCCGCCAGGGTCTTAAAGACCAGGGCTGAAAAGGGCTCGTCCTCGGAGGGCTTCCTCTCAATGACTTCTTCGCTTCCAGGCCTGGTCCCCTGGAAGGGCTCTCTCTCCAGTGGGGAAGGGAGCCCGTTGATGATAAGGTCCAATAACTGGGACACGCCGATATTAAGGGTTGCGGAGCCACACACTATAGGCACCAGCAGTCCTGACTTAATTCCCAGGATGAGGGTCTCCTCTATCTCCCTGTTGTCCAGTTCCTCTCCTTCGAGGTATTTTTCCATGAGCTCATCATTGGCCTCAACAATGTTTTCTATCATCTTTTCACGCCACTCGCTGACCGTGTCCGCCATATCCTCAGGTATCCCCGAATCTTCGAACTTCCCTGAGCCGTCTTTGCTGAATATATGGGCCTTCATTTTTATGAGGTCCACCAGTCCCTTGAACTTATCCTCGGATCCGATCGGCAGGAAGACCGGTGTGGCCTTTACCCCGAAGACACTTGAGACCTCCTCGACGGCGCTGAAAAAATCGGAGCGTTCCCGGTCGATCTTGTTGACAAAGATAATCCTCGGGAGATTTTTTTCATCGGCGAAGCCCCAGACCTTTTCCGTGCCTATCTTTACACCCGACGTCGCGTCAATGACGACCACCGCCCCGTCAGCAGCCTGGAGCGAAAACCTGGAATCGGACAGGAAATTGTCATCCCCGGGCGTGTCGATTATGTTTATATAGTGTTTTTTCCAGAGACAGTGATGGAATGAGGAACTGATGGTTATCTTCCTCTTTATCTCTTCGGGTTCAAAATCCATGTTTGAACTCCCGTCATCCACCCTGCCAAGCCTGTTCGTCGATTTGCCGTTGAAGAGCATGGCCTCGGCAAGGGATGTCTTTCCGGAGCTCACATGGGCCAATAGAGCGACGTTTCTGATCTGTTCAATTTTCCTTTCCATCAATAGAATTCCTTTCACTCACAATGATTAAAATAAAGCTGTAGGCTCTGTATCAGGGAAGTCTGATGAATAGAATTGGACGTCGCGCTACCTGCCTGATGCCTATCGCTGTGAAGCCCTAAGATTAGGGTATTAATGAAAATTTTCCTTAATTAAAGAATGAAAAATTACATCAACAACAAAAACAAAGTCAAGCATAGAAATGGTGCAGGATAATTTTTTCATTGCCAATTATAGCAAATGTGTTATCTTATTTATTTTCTTAAATGAAATAGGCGTCTTAAACTATGTCCCTCGATAGACTCCTTAATAAATTTATTGATTATATAAGATTGCAGAGGGGTTATTCTGATCATACCATAAGGAATTATAAGGCTGATTTGAGTCAATTTTTTGATTTTCTGTCCAGGAGGAAGGGGCCGGCAGGGGAAAAAGAGGCCTCTTTGGGACCCGAAGAAATTGATTTTTTTGTTATCAGGGAATATCTCGGGAGCCTGTACGGGGTTTGCAAGAGGACGACGATTGCGCGTAAGCTCTCCGCAATCCGTTCCTTTTTCTATTTTTTGGAAAAGAAGGGCCTGGGTGAGGGAAATCCGGCCGCGGATATCTCCACACCGAAGCAGGGGAAGTATATACCGGAATACCTCCCCGTTGATGATATGTTCAGACTCCTTCAGGTGCCTGACAGGTCAAAACCCCTCGGTCTGAGGGACCTTGCCATAATCGAGGTCCTCTACTCCTGTGGCATCAGGGTGGCCGAGCTGGCGGGGCTGGACATCAAGGATATAGACTTCGACCAGCGGCTGGTGAGGGTCATTGGAAAGGGAAACAGGGAGAGGGTCGTCCCGATCGGGAAAAAGGCCCTAAAGGCGGTTGCGGATTACATGGAGGCCGTTCTTCCTTTGAGGAGAAAAAGCCGGAAAGGAGGCACGGGAGGCGATGCCCTCTTTATCAATTACAGGGGGGGGCGTCTTTCCACGCGAAGCATAGGGACAATCGTGAAGAGATATGTCAGGGAGTGCGGTCTGGCAGGGGAAATAACTCCACATTCTCTCAGACACACCTTTGCGACGCATCTCCTCGACGGGGGCGCCGACCTCAGGTCCGTGCAGGAACTCCTCGGGCATGTGAGCCTTTCTACCACCCAGAAATACACCCACGTGAGCCTTGACAGGCTCATGGAGGTATATGACAAGGCCCACCCGAGGCGGTGATTATTATTGTAGAGAAGTCAAAGTGATTTAAATTTTGAATGTTATATAGTGCTCATTAATAAATTAACGTTTTTGGATTCGCGCTTTCAGCAATCAGCATTCAGCTATCAGCAAAGGACATTAATAACAAGGGTTTGGCTGACTGCTGATCGCTGACCGCTGAAAGCTCCCTACAGAAATTGGCTGTTTCTGGATGGACACTATCTGTAATTCAGCGATTTGGGCAAACTATCCGAACCTATCCGGTTCAGGAGGAATAAGGACAGGATGAATGAAGGGAATTTAAAGAAGATTCGAGCTACGACAATACTCGCCGTAAGGAAGGACGGCAAGGCGGCCATGGCCGGTGACGGGCAGGTGACCCTTGGCGAGACCATAATGAAACACAAGGCCAAAAAGATCCGGTTTATGTTTAATGACAGCGTAATGGTGGGTTTTGCGGGCGCGGCCGCGGATGCCTTCAGCCTCTTTGAAAAGCTGGAAGGAAAGCTGGAGAAATTCAACGGGCAACTGCCGAGGGCGGCCGTGGAGCTGGCCAAGGACTGGAGGACGGATAAGATCCTGAGGAAACTGGAGGCCCTGCTGTTAGCCATGGACAGGGAACACACGCTCATTATCTCCGGGACAGGCGATGTAATAGAGCCCGACGAAGCGGTCGCCGCCATTGGTTCAGGCGGCCCATACGCGCTAGCCGCCGCAAGGGCGCTGGTGGAGCACTCTGACCTGGATGCAGCGACAATAGCGAGGGAGGCCATGAAGATCAGCGCCTCCATCTGTCTCTATACCAATGATGAGATAATGGTCCAGGAGATCGAATAGCCGGGGTTTAAATGGAAATTAAGGGGTTGGAAAATAATTTTATGAAGGTTTTGACACCGAGAGAAATAGTGTCTGAGCTTGACAAATATATCATCGGTCAGGATCAGGCCAAGCGTTCAGTGGCTATAGCCCTTAGAAACAGGTGGCGGAGACAGCAGGTCGTACCCGACCTCAGGGATGAGATCGCCCCCAAAAACATCATCATGATCGGCCCCACGGGCGTGGGAAAGACCGAGATCGCCAGGCGACTGGCCAGGCTGGCGAATTCGCCTTTTCTGAAGATCGAGGCCACTAAATTCACCGAAGTGGGATACGTGGGCCGGGACGTGGAATCAATGATAAGGGACCTTACGGAACTGGCAGTTAACATGTCCAAGAAGGAGGAGCAGGAAAAGGTCAAGGGAAAGGCCAGGGAACTGGCCGAGGAGAGACTCCTTGACATACTCCTCCCCAAAAAGAAGGAGGAGCCCCACGAGATAGAGGAAGGAGACAAGGAGAAGGTCCTTGAAGTGGTCAAGACGGACAAGTCGGAAGGCCCGTCAACGAGAGAAAAGCTGAGGCGTCTCCTCAGGAACCACAAGATGGACGGCCGTTACGTGGAACTGGAGACCTCCAACAGGAATGTCCCCATGGTCGAGATCTTTTCCAGTTCGGGCATCGAAGAAATGGAGTTCAATATCAAGGAGGTCTTCGGAAATATCCTGCCGGGCAAGACGAAGAAGAGGAGGGTAAAGGTACCGGAGGCCCTTGAGATGCTCTTCCAGGAAGAGTCACAAAAACTCATAGACATGGATAAAGTCGTAGAGATGGCCGTGCGTGCAACAGAGCAGAACGGGATCATATTCCTGGACGAGTTAGACAAGGTGGCGGGCTCGGACTCCGGGCACGGCCCGGATGTCTCCAGGGAAGGCGTGCAGCGGGACCTCCTTCCCATCGTGGAGGGCTCCACGGTGATAACCAAGTACGGAATGGTGAAGACGGATCACATCCTTTTCATTGCAGCGGGCGCCTTTAATGTCAGCAAGCCCTCGGACTTGCTGCCGGAGCTGCAGGGCAGGTTTCCCATAAGGGTGGAGCTCGATTCCCTTCACAGGGAGGACTTTATCAGGATCCTGAAGGAACCCAAGAATGCCCTGATAACCCAGTACAGGGCACTGCTTGACACAGAGGGCATAGATCTCGTCTTTGAAGAGTCGGCCATTGAGGAGATCGCCACCATGTCCAGCAAGGTAAACGAACGCATGGAGAATATCGGGGCCCGCCGCCTTCATACCGTGATGGAGAAACTCCTGGATGAGGTATCATTCGAGGCCCCGGATCTGGAGACAAAGAAGGTTATTATCGACAGCAAATATGTGAGGGAGAAACTAAAGGATATCCTGGAGGACGAGAATCTGAGCCGGTATATCCTGTGATCGCCCTTTTCAAAGCAAAGAGAGAAATGATCCATGGCCCATCAGACGCCCGATACGGCCGCCGTGCTCATTGAGGCCCTGCCCTATATAAAGAGGTTCAAGGACACCACGATCGTGGTCAAATACGGGGGCCACGCCATGGTTGATGAGGGCCTGAAGGAAAACTTCGCCCTGGATATCATACTGATGAAGTATGTGGGCCTCAATCCCGTGGTCGTGCACGGCGGCGGTCCGCAGATCGGCGGCTTTTTAAAAAAGCTGTCCATAGAGACGGAATTCGTGGATGGGCTGAGGGTGACCGATAAACAGACCATGGATGTGGTGGAGATGGTCCTGGTCGGCCAGGTGAACAAAGAGATCGTGGCCCTGATAAACCGGAACGGGGGCCAGTCCGTGGGCCTTTCAGGAAAGGACGGGCAGCTCATCACGGCCAGAAAGATGAAATACATAAAAAATATGGGCGACAACAGACCGCCTGAGATCATAGATATCGGCATGGTCGGGGAGGTGGTTTCCGTAAACAGCCGCATTCTCAAGAGCCTTATAGAAGACCAGTTTATTCCGGTCATAGCCCCGGTGGGGGCAGGTAAAAGGGGGGAGGCCTACAACATCAACGCCGATCTCGTGGCAGGCCATATAGCCGCCTCCCTCAAGGCCCGCAAACTGATCCTGCTCACGGACACGGAAGGAGTCCTCGATAAGACGGGAGAACTGTTATCGACCCTGAGGGCGGATGAGGCCTCAAGGTTGATCGAAGACGGGACCATCAAGGGGGGCATGATTCCAAAGGTGAACTGCTGCCTGAGTGCCCTAAAGGGCGGGGTCAAAAAGGCCCATATCATCGACGGGCGCAAGGATCACGCCATCTTGTTAGAGATATTTACAAAGGGCGGGATCGGGACCGAGATAATAAAGTAGCCGTTTTCCTGACGGCCAGGACAGGGTATCATGTTTTATCTGAAGGTCGCTTATCCGGCGATGTTATCTCTTCGCGGTGATATCTACCTGTTTGGTAGCCTGTGAACAAATATCTGGGATTTGCAGGGCTTAAAGCAGATTCACAGGGGTTCATGGGCGTAAATCCCAGATATTTGTTCACTGCAATGCCCAGTGGAACTTTGAAAAAGCTATCACCGCGAAGAGACAACATCGCCTACTTCGCTTTGTACACAAACTTGAAGTGAAAGTAAGGCCCTGGCTCTTTGTAAGCATTTGAAAGGTCGACGTTTAAGAGGTGAATCAGAGTCGAGTCCCAGGGGCTCAAATATTAACAATTGGGGATTCAAGGCATGAATGATATTCAAGAGGACACCAGGACATTAGCGGACAAGTACATGTTCCGGACCTATGGGCGCTTCCCCCTTACCCTTGTAAGGGGTGAGGGGTGCAGGGTCTGGGATGATGGAGGAAAGGAGTATCTCGATTTCGTGGGGGGGATAGCCGTGTGCGCCCTCGGCCACAGTTCGCCCCTTGTGAGCAAGGCCCTTGAGGAACAGTCGAGGACACTGGTCCACGTCTCGAATCTATACTATACCAGGCCCCAGACGGAGCTGGCACGGCTCCTGGTTGAAAACTCCTTTGCCGACAGGGTCTTCTTTTGCAACAGCGGCGCGGAGGCGAACGAGGCCGCCATGAAGCTCGTACGCCGTTTTTCAAATGAGAAGTCCGGGCCGGGCCGGCACAGGATCATCTGCATGAAGGGCTCATTTCACGGGAGGACCATGGCGACCCTCTCGGCAACGGGTCAGGACAAGATAAAAAAGGGTTATGATCCCCTCCTGGAGGGTTTCAAATTTGTCCCCTTCAACGATTTGCAGGCCTTGGAGAATGCTGTTGATGATTCCGTGTGCGCCGTGATGCTCGAGCCAGTCCAGGGCGAAGGGGGTGTGATCTGTCCGGGACCGGATTATCTCAGGGGAGTGAAGAGACTTTGCGACGAAAAAGACCTGATCCTTATCTTCGACGAGGTGCAGTCTGGCATGGGCAGGACGGGCAGGTTGTTCGCCCACGAGCATTTCGGGGTGACGCCTCACGTCATGACCCTTGCAAAGGCCCTTGGGAACGGGCTCCCCATAGGGGCCATGCTCTCCGTTGAGGATCTGAGCGGCGCCTTCGGCCCAGGGAGTCACGCCACCACCTTCGGAGGAACTCCCCTTGTAACCGCCGTTTCCAGGGCGGTCCTGAAGTCCCTCCTCGAGGACGGATGGCTCGATAACTGCCGTGAGATGGGAGAATACTTCAAGGGGAGACTCCTGGAGCTAAAGGAGAGGCACGATTCCATCAAGGAGGTAAGGGGCCTTGGCCTTATGCTGGGCCTGGAGCTTGACAGGGAGGGCGCCCCCCTGGTGAACGCCTGCATGGAGAGAGGCTTGCTGATCAACTGCGCCCAGGAAAGGGTGCTCCGGTTCGTCCCACCCCTCATCATAGGCAAGAGGGAGATTGACCCCTTGATCGAGGCCCTCGATGATATACTTGGAAGACTTTAAATGAAAAAAGATCTGCTGACAATCAGAGACCTGGATAGGGAAGAGATCACGGCCCTTATTGAAAAGGGCCTTGAGATGAAGGCGGAGGGACGGAACGCTGCCAGGTCGTTGACGGGCTACACCCTCGGCCTGATGTTCGACAAGGCCTCCACAAGGACCAGGGTTTCCTTTCAGGCCGCGATGTTCAGGCTGGGGGGCCAGACCCTGTTTTTGAGCAGGGCCGATACACAGCTCTCCAGGGATGAGACAATAGCGGATACGGCCAGGGTGCTCTCCCGCTATCTTGACGCCCTGGCCGTCAGGACATACTCCCAGGAGTCCCTGGAGGAAATGGCCAGGTGGTCCGATATACCAGTGATAAACGCCCTGACGGATCTCTACCATCCCTGTCAGGTCCTGAGTGATCTCATGACCGTCAGGGAAAAGATGGGCTCCCTGGATAGAATAAGGGTCGCCTGGATAGGGGACGGCAACAACGTGGCCCATTCCTGGATCAATGCGGCCAAGATTCTGGGATTCGATCTGACGCTGGCCTGCCCATCGGGTTATCAGCCCCTCGGGGAGGTGCTGGAAGGCGCCGGCGAAAATATCCGTGTTGTGGGGGACCCCAGGGAGGCGGCGGAGGGGGCCCATGTCATCAACACGGATGTCTGGGCCAGCATGGGGCAGGAGGATCAAAAGAGGCAGAGGCTGGCCGCTTTCAGGGGATTCCAGGTGAATGAATCTCTGGTGCGGATGGCCGAATCTGATGCCATTGTAATGCACTGCCTTCCCGCGCACAGGGGAGAGGAGATCACGGCGGAGGTCCTGGACGGGCCCAATTCCGTGGTCTTTGACCAGGCGGAAAACAAGCTCTACCTCCATCAGGCGCTGCTGGAAAAATTGATTGTAGGATAAGTGCTGTCAGCCATCAGCTTTCAGCAAAGGATCTTAATGACAAAAATTTGGCTGACCGCTGAAAGCTATAGTATTCCAATTTTTTATGGAGAGACAGGTTGTGAGTGAGACAATAAAAAAGATAGCCCTGGCCTATTCCGGAGGTCTTGACACCTCGGTCATTCTCCTGTGGCTGAAGGAGACCTATAAATGCCCGGTCATCGCCTATGCCGCTGATCTCGGACAGGGAGAAGAGGTGAAGGACATAAAAAAGAAGGCCATTGCGACCGGCGCGGAGGAGGTGGTCGTAGAGGACCTGAAGGAGGAATTCGTGAGGGACTTTGTGTTCCCGGCATTGAGGGCCAACGCCGTTTACGAGTCGGGATATCTCCTCGGCACCTCCCTGGCGCGGCCCCTGATAGCCATGAAACAGGTCCAGGCGGCAAAGAGGCTGGGGTGCGACGCCTTGAGCCACGGGTCCACGGGCAAGGGAAACGACCAGGTGAGATTCGAAATGGCCTATATGGCCCTTGAGCCGGGCATGAAGATAATCGCGCCCTGGCGGATATGGAATTTCAGGGGGAGGGAGGACCTCATGGAGTACGCCCGTTCAAGGGACATTCCCGTCCCCGTGACCAGGGAGAAACCCTATTCAAGCGACAGGAATCTCCTCCACATCAGTTTTGAAGGCGGAATCCTGGAGGATACCTGGAGAGAACCGGACGAGGACATGTTCGTGATGACCGTGTCCCCGGAAGAGGCTCCGGACCGGCCCACCTACCTGGAGATCGAATTTGAAGGGGGCAATCCTGTCTCAGTGGACGGGCAGGAAATGTCACCGGCCCTTCTCCTGGCCCATCTGAACGATCTGGGAGGAAAGAACGGGATCGGACGCATAGACCTGGTTGAAAACAGGTATGTGGGCATGAAGTCAAGGGGCGTATACGAGACGCCTGGCGGGACCATCCTCAGGAAGGCCCATCAGGCCATGGAGTCAATAACCATGGACAGGGAGGTCATGCACCTGCGGGACGGGCTTGTTCCCAGGTACGCGGAGATGGTCTACAACGGCTACTGGTTCTCCCCCGAGAGGAGGATGCTTCAGACCCTTATTGACGAGTCCCAGAAAAATGTCTCGGGTGTCGTGAGGCTGAAACTCTATAAGGGCAACTGCTCGACCGTGGGCAGGAAGTCCCGTCTTTCCCTCTATGATCCCGATTACGCGACCTTTGAAGGGGAGGAGGTATACAACCAGAAGGACGCGGAGGGATTCATAAGGTTGAACGCCCTTCGCCTCAAGATCGCGGAGCTGATGAGGAGGAAATAGATGGCTCAGAAGACCTGGGGCGGCCGTTTTCGCGAAAATATCAATGAGCTGGTTGAGGCCTTTCAATCATCCATCGGCTTTGACCGGAGGCTCTATAGCCAGGACATTGCCGGGACCATGGCCCATTGCCGCATGCTGGCCAAACAGGGGATCATCACTGAGGATGAGGCGTCCCAGATCGTCGGCGGATTGGGGGAGATAAAGAGGGAGATGGACAGGGGTGAATTCCCCGTCGAAGATGACAACGAGGACATCCACACGCTCATTGAAAGGGCCCTTATCGATAAGATCGGAATGACAGGGGAGAAGATACATACGGGCAGGAGCAGGAATGACCAGGTATCCCTGGACGTCAGGCTCTATGTAAGGGATGCCATTGAAAGGGACGTGGGTCTCATCAGGGAGCTCATGGGTGTGCTGGTCCTTAAGGCTGAGGAGAACGTCGACCTGATAATGCCGGGATACACCCATCTTCAACCGGCCCAGCCAGTGCTCCTGGCCCATCACCTGTTAGCCTACTTTGAGATGCTCAAGAGAGACAGGCAGCGTTTCAAGGAGTGTCTTGGGAGGGTGAACATACTCCCTCTTGGGAGCGCGGCCCTGGCCGGCACCACATTCGATATCGACCGGGAGATGGTGGCAAAGGAGTTGGGTTTTGACGGCCTCTCGGAAAACAGCATGGATGCCGTGAGCGACAGGGATTTTGTCCTGGAGTATCTCTTTGCCTCTTCCCTCACCATGATGCACCTGAGCCGGATCAGCGAGGAGATGATCATCTGGTCGAGCAGGGAGTTCGGTTTCATAACCATACCGGACGCCTTTTGCACGGGCAGCAGCATAATGCCGCAGAAAAAGAATCCGGATGTCCTGGAGCTGATAAGGGGCAAGACCGGCAGGGTCTACGGGAACCTCATGGCCCTCCTGACGGCCATGAAGGGCCTCCCGATGACCTATAACAAGGATATGCAGGAAGACAAGGAGGCGTTGTTCGACACCGTGGATACCCTGGAGCGGTGCCTGACGGTGATCAGCCCGCTTTTAAGGGAGACCGTCTTTAACGGGGAGGTCATGAAAAAGGCCACTGAAGAGGGACACCTCACGGCCACGGACCTTGCCGATTACCTGGTGAGAAAGGGGATGACCTTTCGGAAGGCCCATGAGACGGTCGGAAAGATAGTCCTCTTTGCCATTGACCAGAAGAGGAGCCTTAAGGATATTACCCTGAAGGAATTCAAGGATTTTGAGCGGCGGATCACAAAGGATGTCTTTGAATGGCTCGACACGGCCTCGGCCATAGAGAGGAGGAATCTCCCGGGCGGCACGGGATCGGAGCAGGTCAAAGAGGCTATAAAAAGGGCCAAAGGGGAGATAGATTCATGAGGGGGAGCCTGTTAATATTAATCATCCTCCTCCTTAGTACCATGTTTTCCGGACTCTCCTGCGGGAAGAAGGCGCCTCCCAGGCTGCCGGTGAGTGAGACATCCGTCAATGTGGCGGAACAATGGGATAAAACGGGTTATGCATCATTTTCGATACAGGAATGAAGAGCTTTTTTGCGAGGAAACTCCGGTCGCGGCAATAGCCGAAGAGGTGAAGACCCCCTTCTATCTCTATTCCCACGCGACCCTGATGAGGCACTTCAGGGCCTTTGACGATTCCTTCAGGGGGATTGAGCACCTCACCTGTTTTTCCATGAAGTCCAACTCCAACATGGCCATCCTGAGGCTCTTCGCCCGTGAGGGAGGGGGAGCTGACATCGTTTCAGGCGGGGAGCTCTATCGCGCCCTCAAGGCCGGTGTGGACCCCGGGAGGATTGTCTTCTCAGGTGTGGGGAAGACAGAGGAGGATATGGAATTCGGCCTCCGCTCCGGCATCCTCTTGTTCAACGCTGAGTCCGAACAGGAACTGCGCAGGCTTAACAGCGTTGCCAAAAGGATCGGAAAGGAGGCGAGGGTCGCCATCAGGGTCAATCCGGACGTGGATCCCGGGACCCATCCCTACATATCCACGGGTCTCAAGGAGAATAAGTTCGGAATCGACATCAGGAAGTCCCTTGGGGAATACAGGGCCGCCGCGGAATTGGGCAACCTGATCGTCTGCGGGGTGTCGTGCCATATCGGCTCACAGCTTACGGAGGTGAGCCCCTTTATTGACGCCCTGGGCAAGCTGAAGGAGCTGATCAAGAGGCTTGAGGATTCCCGTATAAATATCCGCTACCTGGACCTGGGCGGGGGACTGGGCATTACCTACAACCAGGAGGCGCCCCCCTTGCCCGGGGAATACGCGACCGCTATCAGGAGGGAGCTGGGAGAGACGGATCTGACCCTTATCCTGGAGCCCGGAAGGGTCATAGTGGGCAACGCGGGGATACTGGTCGCAAAGGTCCTCTACACAAAGTCCGGCGGGGATAAAAACTTTATCATCGTGGATGCGGCCATGAACGATCTCATGAGGCCGAGCCTTTACGGCTCCTTTCACGCAATTCAGCCCGTGAAGATTGACGGGGGCAAAAAGATCAGGGCGGATATCGTAGGACCCGTGTGCGAGTCGGGCGATTTTTTGGCCCGGGACAGGGAGGTGGAGTCCTTTGAGCCCGGTGATCTCATGGCAGTGATGAGCGCCGGGGCCTACGGGTTCAGCATGTCCTCATCATATAATTCCAGGCCCAGGGTCGCGGAGGTGATGGTAAAGGGCGACCGGTTCCATATTATCCGGGAGCGGGAGACCTATGAAGACCTTGTCAGGGGCGAGACCGTCCCGGACTTCCTTTCTGATTAAGCTGGATGTGAGATGGAGACGATCGAATTCTGGAAAATGAGCGGAAGCGGCAATGATTTTATCCTGATCGACAACAGGGACGGGAAGATTGCCGACAAGGACATGGGCCGCCTGGTTGAAAGGGCCTGCAGGAGGAGGGAATCCGTAGGGGCGGACGGGGTGATATTTGTAACGAACTCCGGCAGGTGCGATTTCTCCTGGAAGTTCTTTAACGCGGACGGGGGCGAAGTGGAGATGTGCGGCAACGGGGGACGATGCGTGGCCCGCTTCGCCTACCTCAATGGAATTGCGGGCGAGACAATGACCTTTGAGACCCTTGCCGGGGTTGTGTCCGCAGAGGTGAAGGGCCGGATCGTCAAGATACTGATGCCGCCTCCCTCTGGATTAAGGACGGATATCGATCTCCCCCTTGAACGGGGCTGGATCAGCGTTGATTTTATTAACACGGGCGTTCCCCACGTGGTGGTGCAGGTAAAGGGCCTTGGGGATTATCCAGTGTTTGAGCAGGGGAGGGCGATACGATATCACTCCATGTTCGCGCCGGCTGGGACGAACGCCAATTTCATGAACGTCACGGGCCCTGATTCATTAGCGGTCAGGACCTATGAACGCGGCGTGGAAGACGAGACCCTTGCCTGCGGCACGGGGGCCATTGCATCGGCCCTCACTGCCAGCGTAAGGGGAATGGTCTCCTCTCCGGTCAGGGTGTCAACAAGGGGCGGGGAGGAGTTGAAGATCCATTTCGAGAAAAGGGGCGGTTCCTTTGAGCGTGTCTGGCTCGAGGGCAATGCCTCGATTATCTACAAGGGCAGGCTGCACGAGGAGGCCCTTTGACTTTGACAATAAAAATTTAAATCCTTACTAACTACTCGGGTATATAGGCTGTAGGCATTTAGGCTGTAAGTAATCCTGCATGAGGAAATCATATGTGATAAGAAAACTCAGGGCACGAGAAGGCCTTGAACGTCATCCTGCGATCAATGCGTAAGAACTAATAGTCTTCAGCCTATAGCCTAAAAAACCTGAATAGTAACCATTTTATTAATAAGGAGAAAACCATGTTTACAGGATCCATTGTAGCGATCGTCACCCCCTTCAGGGACGGCAGGGTCGATGAGCAGGCCTTCAGGGATCTCATTGAATTTCAGATTGAAGGGGGCACAAGCGCCATCGTTCCCTGCGGCACCACGGGAGAGTCGGCCACCCTGAATGTTGAAGAGCATGAAAGGGTCATTGATATCGCCGTGGAGGCGGTAAACAAGAGGGTCCCGGTCATCGCCGGGACGGGCGGGAACAGCACGAGCGAGGCCATTGAATTGACAAGGCACGCGAAAAAGGCCGGCGCGGACGCCACGCTCCAGGTGACGCCCTACTATAACAAGCCCAGCCAGGAGGGGCTCTTTCTCCATTTCAAGGCCATTGCCGAGGCCGTGGCCCTGCCCCAGGTCCTCTACAACATACCGGGGAGGACAGGCGTCAACATGCTACCGGAGACTGTGGCGCGTCTCGCGGAGCTAAGGGAGGTGGTGGCCATAAAGGAGGGATCGGGCAGCCTGGCCCAGATGACCGAGATCATTAATCTCGCTGGCGACAGGATCACGGTCCTTTCAGCGGATGACAACATTACACTGCCTGTCCTTGCCATTGGGGGGAAGGGCGTGATTTCCGTTGTCGCCAACATCGTTCCCAGGGATACGTCCGACATGATAAGGGCCTGGGAAATGGGAGATGTCCAGGAATCGAGGAGGCTTTTCCTGAAGCTCTTCCCACTGTGCCAGGCCATGTTCTACGAGACCAACCCCGTGCCGGTGAAGACCGCGCTGGCATTGATGGGCAAGATACAGGGGGATCTGAGGCTTCCCATGGCGCCCCTGTCCGAGGCGAATCTCACGAAATTAAAAAAGGCGCTCAGGGATTACGGGCTTATATAGATTATTAGTGACATTAATCCGGCAATATCTGTCGCTCAAGGTCAATATCTACCTGGTTGGAAGCCTGCGGCTGAATATTCAGGGTTTGCATGGTTTGAAGCAGATTCCCATAAGTAAGCAGGCATAAACCCTGAATATTCAGCCGCCCCATAACGAGGTGGAATCTCAAAAAGATATTAACCTTGAGCAACAGATACCGCCTGCTCTGGAAGTTTCAGATTGGGCTCGTTGTCAGTAGTAGGTTGTATGTTTGATTTATGATCCACTGCGAGCAAAAATAATAGCAGCCGTTTTTTGATTTTAGCCACGGACAACGGACGACGGACAATGGACCACAGGCAATATAAAATCTTCAAGGCTGAAGGCTGATAGCTGAAAGCTTTCATTTCGGAGAAATGAATATGATCAAAGCAATCGTAGCAGGCGCCGCCGGCCGGATGGGCATAAAGATAATCAACGCGATCCATCAGAGTGAGGGCATCTCACTGACAGGGGCCTTCGAGCACCCAAAAAACCCCAAGCTCGGCACGGACGCCGGTCTGACTGCCGGCCTGGGTGAGATTGGGGTCAAGATCGCCGGGTCCATTGACGAGGTTATCGATCTCGGAGATGTGGTGATAGATTTCACGGTGCCTGAAGCGACCCTTAATAATCTCAGGAAGGCCTCTTCCCTTGGAATTTCCATGGTCATAGGCACTACAGGATTCTCCAAGGAAGATACCGAGGAACTGGAGGAGCTGGCAGGAAAGATCAGGTGCGTCATGGCGCCCAACATGAGTGTGGGTGTAAACGTCATGTTCAGGATCGCGGCCGAGATGGCCGAAATCCTTGGCAAGGATTTTGACATCGAGGTCCTGGAGGCCCACCACCGGCTCAAGAAGGACGCGCCGAGCGGGACGGCCATGCGCCTCGCCCGGATCTTAGCCGAGGCAACGGGCCTGGACCTGGAAGAGGCGGCCGTCTATCAGAGAAAGGGCATAATAGGCCAGAGGAGCGATAATGAGATCGGGATCCAGAGCCTGAGGGCCGGAGACATAACAGGAGACCACACCGTGATGTTCGGGGGGACAGGCGAAAGGCTGGAACTCATTCATCGCGCACAGAGCAGGGACAATTTCGCCAGGGGGGCTGTCAGGGCCGCCAAATGGGTCGTGAACCAGGCACCCGGGCTCTATGACATGCAGGATGTGCTGGGTATAAAGAAGCGGACTTGATAAATTACGAGGTAGTAATGTCGGTATTTGAAAAAGCGGAAAGGCTCAAGAAACTCCCGCCATATCTGTTTAAGGAGATAGACAGAAAAAAGGAAGAGGTCGTCGCCAGGGGGATGGATATTATTGATCTGGGCGTGGGGGACCCCGATCTTCCCACCCCCGGTCCCATAATCGAGGCCATGAAGAGGGCAGTGGAGGATTCTTCAAACCACAGGTATCCCTCCTATTCGGGTATGAATGATTTTAAATATGTCACGGCCGACTGGTACAGGGACAGGTTTGGGGTCGAGCTCGACCCTGAAAAAGAGGTCCTCTCCCTCATAGGGAGCAAGGAAGGGATTGCCCACCTCCCCTTCGCCTTTATAAATCCGGGGGACCTCTCACTGGTTCCGACACCGGCCTACCCGGTCTATAACATAGCGACCATGTTCTCGGGAGGCAGGTCCTATTTTATGCCCCTGACAAAGGAAAATCGTTTTCTGCCTGACCTCGACGCGATCCCGCCTGAGATCGCCAAGGGGGCGAAAATGCTCTTTATCAATTACCCCAACAACCCCACGGCAGCGGTCGCGGACATGGAATTTTTTGACAGGGTCGTGGAATTCGCGAAAAGGAACGAGGTCCTGGTCTGCCACGATGCGGCCTACACTGAAATGGCCTTTGACGGCTTCAGGCCGCCCAGCTTCCTGGAGGCGGATGGGGCCAAAGAAGTGGGGGTCGAGGTCCACTCCCTTTCCAAGACCTTCAACATGACGGGATGGCGTATCGGCATGGCCGTCGGAAACAGGGATATCATAGAGGGGTTGGGGGCCATAAAGAGTAACATCGATTCGGGTGTGTTTCAGGCCGTTCAGATAGCGGGTATCGAGGCATTGCGCAACTACAGAGTCCTTGTCAAGGACATAATGGATGTCTATTCCCGCCGTCGCGACCTGATGGTCAAGGGCCTCAGGGAGGCCGGCCTTGAAGTGGAATCGCCGAAGGCCACCTTCTACCTGTGGGTCTCTGTCCCCAGAGGCTACACATCGGCAGAATTAGCGGCACGGCTCCTGGAGATAGGCGTGGTGGTGACACCAGGGAACGGTTTCGGCGACCCTGGAGAGGGTTATATACGCATGGCCCTCACGCAGAAGAGGGAGCGTCTCGCAGAGGCCCTCAAAAGGATAAAGGGGGCAGGTCTCTGAAAGGGCCTGGGACCGTGTCCTGAAATTCGGGATGAAGACAGCTTACATAGGGATAGGCTCCAACATGGGCGAACGTCGCCGTAACTGTCTTGAAGCCGTTGACAGGATCGGGATGAGGCCTGATTTCAGGATACTCAGGCTTTCAGGCCTCTATGAGACGGAACCCGTGGGGGTGGAAGGGCAGGACTGGTATGTAAATTGCATCGCCTCCCTTTCGACGGGCCTGTCGGCCCGTGACCTGATGAAGGGCCTTCTCCTTATCGAGGCTGAGATGGGGAGGGTGAGAAGAGGGCGATGGGAGCCCCGGGTAATCGACCTGGATCTGCTGCTCTTTGGAATGGATATTATTGATAATGAGGACCTGAAGGTCCCCCATCCGCTTATGCACAAGAGGAGATTTGTCATGGCGCCGATGAATGATCTGGCCCCGGACCTGATACACCCTGTGATCGGCAGGACCATGGCGGAGCTGTTTGAGGAGATTTCCCTAGACGGCCAGTCCGTGAAACCTGTCGAGGATGGATAATAGATGCTGCGATTAATTATCATAATCCTTTTTATCTATGTCCTGTATCGCCTTTTTAAGGGATTTTTTTCGCAAAAAAAGGAGGTCCCCCGTAAAAAGCCCGCAGGAGTGATAGACGAGATGGTGCAGGACCCCTTCTGCAAGACATACATACCACGAAGGGAGGCCTACAAGAGGGTCCTTGGAGGAAAGGAGATCCTTTTCTGCAGCAAGGAATGCGCGGACAAGTTCGAGGCACAAGCGGAGAGCAAGACAGAGGAATAGGGTACGATAGGAAGGGGCAAGACGGTTTCACCACAGAGTCATCCGCCGTCGCCAAAGGCTATGGCGGGACAAGCAGAGTACACAGAGAGATACATTTTATCAGCACCGGATGATCCATATTTTTAGGAGGAGGAAATGAAATTTTTCATTGATACTGCAAATATCGAAGAGATCAAAAAGGCCAATGATCTGGGTCTGTTAGACGGTGTCACCACCAATCCCTCGCTTGTGGCCAAGGAAGGGCGGGAATTCATAGAGCTTATCAAGGAGATATGCGATATCGTGGACGGCCCCGTAAACGCCGAAGTGGTGAGCACGGAAGCGGAGGGGATGGTAAAAGAGGCCAGGGACCTGGCCAAACTGGCCGATAATATAGTAGTCAAGATACCGTTGATCAAAGAGGGTCTAAAGGCCGTCAAGACGCTCTCGGGAGAGGGGATCAAGACCAACGTCACCCTGTGCTTCTCCCCCGTTCAGGCCCTTATGGCCGCAAAGGCGGGGGCGGGCTACATAAGCCCCTTTGTGGGGAGGCTGGATGACATAGGCCACGTGGGAATGGAGCTTGTGGAGCAGATCGTGGCCATATACGAAAACTACGGATATGAAACGGAGGTTATTGTGGCAAGCATCCGCAACCCTATTCACGTGCTTGACGCGGCTCTCATGGGTGCGGATATCGCCACCATCCCCTATAAGGTCATGGAACAGTTGATCAGACATCCGCTAACGGATATCGGCCTTGAGAAATTTCTGGCCGACTGGAACAAGACGGTCAAATAATGCGCGGCCTGAGAATCACCTTCTTCCTGATAACGGGGGCATTGCTTTTTCTGTGGGCCGTACCCGTCACTGCCGACATATACAGGTACCGTGACGAGAAGGGGGTCTGGCATTTCACCAATATAAACTCCGATAAGCGCTACACGCTCTATATACAGTCCTCTCCCGAGAGTCCGGCCGCCTACATAAAGAAATACGGTCTGATAATAGATCAGGCAGCTGAAAGATTCAACGTGGAGAGCTCGCTTATCAGGGCCGTGATAAAGGCCGAGTCGGATTTTGATCACAGGGCGACATCCGAAAAAGGGGCCCAGGGGCTGATGCAGCTCATGCCCGGCACTTCCAGCGATATGGAGGTCGAAGACCCCTATAATCCGGAAGAGAATATCTTTGGAGGCGTCCGGTATCTGGGCATACTGCTGGAACGCTTTAAAAATAACCTGAGGCTGGCCCTTGCAGCCTATAACGCCGGCCCTGAAAAGGTCGAGGCCCACAAGGGGGTTCCTCCCTACAGTGAGACGGAGACCTTTATAAAAAGGGTCATGAATTACTACAAACAGTACAAATCCGCTATCAAGTAGTGGATTTTGGAAATAAATTCCTATAACCCGGGAGGGTTCGTGACAGAAGTTCAAAAAGAGAAGAGGGACAAGGGGCTGCCCAACAAACTGACGGCCTTCAGACTGGCCTGCCTCCCGCTGGTGGTATTTTTCATGAGCTTTCCGGGGAGATTGAGCAGCTTCTTTGCGGCCCTGTTCATGGGCATGGCCTTTATCACAGACATCCTGGACGGCTTCTACGCGAGAAAATACGGTGCCGTCACGGTGTTAGGCAAATTTCTGGACCCCCTTGCCGACAAGATACTGGTCACGGTCGTCATGATAATGCTTATCCCCCTGAGCAGGATACCGACACTGGTGGTCATCGTGATCATCGCGCGCGAGATGGCCGTCACTGCCCTGAGGAGTGTCGCCATTAATGAAGGGATTGTCATACAGGCCAGCCGATGGGGCAAGTTAAAGACCATATTCCAGGCCGTCACCCTATTGGGGCTGACCCTCCATTACAGCTATTTTGGCGTGGATTTCCATGCAATTGGGATGTTCTTCCTCTGGATAGCGCTCATCCTGACGCTCCTGTCGGGGTGGCTCTATTTCAGACGGTTTTACAGGGTCTTTTCAGAAAAAAAGCAGGAGAAATAGCTGGCTTTTTTTGTGTTGACAAAAAAGCATTATGAAATAGAATATTAGAACTATCGCGGGAATAGCTCAGTTGGTAGAGCCTCACGTTGCCAACGTGGTTGTCGCGGGTTCGAGTCCCGTTTCCCGCTCCAAAAATCTATTTGACAGGATTTACTGGATTGACAAGGTTATTTGAAATACGGATTTCAAGTAATTTCTTATATCCGGGTGATCCTGACTCATTATATAAAGACATTTTTAATCCGGCGGCATAGCCAAGAGGCTAAGGCAGCGGTCTGCAAAACCGTTATTCACCGGTTCGAATCCGGTTGCCGCCTCCATAAGTCACATAAAAGGCCTTTGAGCTGAACCAACTGCTCAAAGGCTTTCTTTTACGCCGGTTGAGGCAAGGCCGAAATCCCGGGAAGACTATTAGGCTGTTAGCTAAAAGGCCCTACAGTCTAATAGTCTGCAGTCCGTTAGCCAAATAGTAACAGCCTTCACGTCTAACCGCTTCAGCCCATACAAGGATAATCGTCCGGGACAATAATAATCAATGGATCCGTTGAATCTTAAAATCTAAAGGGTGTCCCTCCTTTACTGTTTCTTGATAACTTCGACGACGCCTTCATTGCCGTTAACGATCACATGGTCGCCCGTTTCAATAACCTCGGTTGGGTCTCGATCAAAATCAGTGACCGTCGGGA
>CAZGIZ010000073.1:0-2351 GCA_964526655.1 uncultured Desulfobacteraceae bacterium
AATGAAACAAAGAAAACACATAAATAAAAATAACCCCAAAATATTACACTACAACAAACAAAAAATAAAAGATTTGCCGGTGCCTGCTATCCAGATCTCCGTGAGAGACTGGAGCACATGTTTGTCGTCCTGATGTTCTTTTATCAGGGGGGAAGAGATGTTTGAGATCAAGAAACAACTGACCTGGTCTGCGCTGAAAGCAGGGTCAGTGATTACAATTGCCATTCTGATTATCTTTGTATTGGTGATTGATGCTGGAACAGTCAAGCGGATTTTTACACCTTCCGTCGAGTTTAAGGTCACCTGTGAAGATGTGCAGGGCCTTAGAAAAGGGGCTCCTGTCTGGTTGTTCGGAGCAGAAGTTGGATCGGTAAAGGAGATCCAATTTGATTCGGTCTACGGAACGATCATAACTCTTTCCGTAAAGAAAGGCGTCCTGCCGTTCTTGCGAAGTAACTCACAGGCCAAAATCATGACTATGGGGCTTCTTGGTGACAAATACGTTGAATTGACCCCAGGATTACCAGGGGCAGGACCAATAACGCCGGGAGAGGTGATCAAGGGAACTGCATCTCCAGAATTAAGACACGTGGTAGAAGCAAGTACAAATGCCATCGCGAAGACGGGTGAGCTCATAAATAGAATAGAATCCCTAATCAGCAGTATCACCGAAGGCCGCGGCTTTATCTCTGAATTGATTAATGATCCCACACTGTACCGCAACCTCGAGAAAACGTCGGCGACTCTCAGTGCAACCCTGGAGCGGATTGAAAAATCGCAGGGAACACTTAATCTGTTGATTGAGGACCCCTCGCTCTACGAGAGGAGTCTGGCTGCCGTCTCCGACTTGGAACAATTCGCAAAAGAACTGAAAGGGGGAAAGGGTACCATCGGAAGGCTCGCGGAAGATCCGCAACTTTACGAAAACCTGAATAAAAGCGCAAAAAATCTGGATGATATTTTGTCACGTGTGGACAAAGGTGAGGGGATGGCCGGCGCCCTTTTCCGGGATGAAGAGCTGGTCGGGGAAGTGAAGGCAACATTGTTGGAGATCCGCGGTCTGGCCGAAGAAATGAGGATAGTGCTCAAGGAGATCAAAGAGAACCCGGAGAAATATTTCCAGTTCAAGATGTTCTAAATTTTGGGACGTCCATCCCCCTTGGTTGAAAAATGGGCTGAAAATAAGCCCGATTTTATCCAATTCCGGCAGTAAACGGCCTCTTGTCTTTCTTGCAGATAATCTGAATGGCGTTTCTGCCGGAGACGGCTGTTAAAATTCCTTTCCCAGGCGGTTTGCCAGTTCGAGATGTCCTTTTCGGGCCTCGGCATCAGTGGCGGCCTCATACATAAATATGTGCTCCACATCCTTAATCCCGCATACCCCTGTAAAAGTCGCCCTGTCGATCGTCTTCATTGCATCTTCTATGCCCAAGGCCTTATATTGAGCCTCTCCGCCCATTGTGGTGGTGATTAACAATACCTTCTTAATGTCCAGGAGCCCTTCAGGCCCCTTTTCTCCCAGTTTATATGCAAATCCGAATGAGAATACCCTGTCGAGCCATCCCTTGAGAATGGCGGGAGGGCCCCACCACCAGACGGGATGGATGAACACCAGTGCTTCTGCTCCCTTTACCTTTTTTTGCTGTTCCTGCACGTCATCGGGCATTTGCCCGCCTGTAAACTGGGAAAAATCCCCGGGTTTGAAACATGGATCAAACCCGCTTGCGAAGAGGTCCAGGGATTCATAACCATATCCAGCCTCTTTGAGGCCCTTGGTGAATTCCTCAAGCAGGGCGTGGTTGAAGGACTCCGGATTTGGATGGGCGCAAATTACCAATACTTTCATTTCTCCCCTCCTTTTTTTGATGTGAAAAATGGGGTTTGCTTTTAAAGATATGACAGGTCTCCCGACAGGGCCGACAAATCCCTGTCAGGAGATGGGCTTGCACATTTTGAGTTGATTTATCAAGGGTTAACCTCCAAACATGAGGTTAAACAATGGGAAGAAAAATTGAATTAATCAAAAGCAAAAAGAGATTTTGGGTCGGTGATAAAAAGTCTTTATTTAAGGCAAAGATTTTAAAGGATTTAGTCTTGTATGTCAATGTTAAACTCGAACTCTCATAATCCGGGACTAAGCTAAAAAGCCTCTTAAAATACATGTTTAACCCTATTTACTAATGAGACCATAAATATTTAAATATAAAAAGGAACAAAAAATCTTTTCAACAGGATTAACAGGCCCGCCCTGGCGCGAATTAGTGCCCATCCAGAAACAATCAATTTCCGGATGGAGCGGTCAGCGATCAGCCGTCAGCCAAACCTTGTTTTTAATGTCTTTTGCTGATAGC
>CAZGIZ010000073.1:2451-20912 GCA_964526655.1 uncultured Desulfobacteraceae bacterium
CGGTCAGCGATCAGCCGTCAGCCAAACCTTGTTTTTAATGTCTTTTGCTGATAGCCCGAATCCAAAAACGTAAGTTTATGGATGAGCACGAATCAGCAGGTGTTCATTATTACCGTCGGAAAAAGGGCTTGAACAGCAAATTCTTTAGAATAGGAGAGACAGCAATGAAAAACACGGTCTGCATTCCTTACATGAGCCGCCGTCAATTTCTGAGAGGGACACTGGCCGGAAGCGCGCTCCTGGCAGCCTACACCATTGGAATTGGAATCCCTTCAAAGCTCCATGCCGCATCGCCGGAACCCCTTTTGCCGCCCTTCAAGCTCCCCCCTTTACCCTATGGCAACGACGCCTTGGAACCCTATATCTCGGCCAATACCATAGGATTTCACTACGGTAAGCACCACCAGGGATATATCGATAAGACCAACAGCCTTATTCAGAACACCGAGTATGCCAAGGACCCGCTTGAAGAGATCATCAAAAATAGTTCAGGAAATCCCGACAGGCTTGCCCTCTTCAACAATGCCGCCCAGGCCTGGAATCACGGGTTCTACTGGAAAAGCATGAAGCCCAACGGGGGCGGGGCGCCGACCTCCGACTTGGCCGTGAAGGTTCGAGCCGATTTCGGCAGCCTGGAGAACCTGAAGAAGGCCTTTTCAGATGCCGCAGCGAGCCAGTTTGGCAGTGGCTGGGCCTGGCTGGTTCTGGAAGGCGGGGTTCTCAAGGTTTTAAAGACTGGCAATGCAGATACTCCTATCGCCCACGGCCAGGTTCCGCTTATCACAATCGACGTGTGGGAACACGCCTACTACCTTGACTACCAGAATCGGCGCGGCGACTATATCGCGGCCTATATCGATCATCTGGTCAACTGGGATTTCGCCGCGGAGAATCTTTCAAGCATTTGAGGGGGAAGGTTTCTCGCGCCGACCGGAACATCCGAACAAGAAGGGCTTGCATGATATTTCCCATGTATGAAACCAAACTGCCGTGTCGTTTTTTTTTAATCATCCTTTTGTTGATGGTGACAGGCCAGCTATTCTTTGCCGGGTGCGCCCACCGTGTCGAAGAGCGATCCCTGAGCGAATGGGTCGCCCCTTCGGCGGACCGCGTTTGGACCCCCATGCCGGGACAGGTATCTGAACCATCTCCCCGGACCAGGGAACCTGATATCCCGGAAGACCTTCTGAAACCCGAAAAGAAATGGAGGCTCATTGATATCATCGAGGTCGCCCTCAGAAACAACCCGGAAACCCGGTCGGCATGGTTTGCCGCCCGGTCGGCTGCGGCCGACTGGCTCGGCAAAAAGGGGGATTACTATCCGGAGATCAATGCCACCGCCACCGCCGTTCACAACAGTAACACAAACTTCGGAGGACCAGTCCCTGCGAAAATTTTTCAACCCGGCGTGGGACTGAGCTGGCTGCTTTTTGACTTCGGCGGGCGGGATTCTTCAGTCGAGGAAAAAAGGCAGGCCTTGCTCGCCGCCGATTTTTCCCACAACGCCGTGATTCAGGACACGGTCTTCCTGGTCCTGCAGACCTATTTTCAGTATGCCAATGCAAAGGCGCTTTTGAAGGCATCGGAGGCATCTCTGAATGAGGCCTCGACCAATCTGGAGGCCGCCCAACAGAGACACAGGGAAGGCCTGGCCACCATCGCCGACGTGCTCCAGGCAGAAACCGCACTCTCCCAGAGCCAGCTCAACCTTGATCTCTATCAGGGTCAGGTGCAGACCATCCGGGGCTCTCTTGCAACTGCCATGGGAATTCCGGCAAACACCCCCTACGACCTGGAAGACCTGTCCTTGAACCCCCCGGTGAATTTTCTCACTGAAGAGGTAGACACCTATATCAAACAGGCCGAAGCCAATCGTCCTGATCTGGCAGCCCAAAAGAGCCAGGTGGAACAGTCACTCGCGCATATCCGGACCACTCGTTCCGCCCTATACCCGAGTCTTGTGATCAGCAACAACTATAGCTGGATGATCAACAATAATACCTCTGGATGGGAAAGGCAGAACGCTACTGCATTAATGGTTACGATTCCGATTTTCAAGGGATTCTCGGGGCGCTATGACGTGCTCAAGGCCCGGCAGGATGCCGAGACCCAAAAGGCGCAGATGGATAACCTTGAACAGACGGTAATTCTCCAGGTCTGGACGAGCTATTTCAACCTCAAGACATCGGCGCAGCGCGTCAAGACAAGCGATGACCTCCTGAAGAGCGCCCTCCAGTCCTATGACGTGGCACTGGGCAGGTACAAGGAGGGCGTCGGAGGGTTTCTGGACCTTCTTTCCAGCCAGAGCACGCTGGAGAATGCCAGGGCTCAACGGGTTCAGGCCCTGGCCGACTGGTACATCTCTTTTGCCCAGCTCACCATGGATACGGGCATGCTCTGGACGGATAAGCCTGTTGAGAAAGGGGGCGTTTTCGATCTTTTCCCCACCGTAAGCATAAAGAAGGAAAATGAGCCATGAATTATATCAAAGCAGGCATGAACAGCCGGGATCTTTGTCATATTTTTCAGGGGTTTGGCAGGATTGTCCCCGTTCTTTTATTGGCCCTGGCGGTCCTGACAGGGGGCTGCTCCAAAAAAGATGAGAAAAAGCCCTCTGCCGCGGTCCCGGTCAAGACTGCGACGGTAATTCAAAAGGATATCCCAGTGGAGGTGACGGCCAACGGTACGGTTGAGGCCTATTCGGTTGTGAACGTTACATCCCGTGTGGACGGGCAGGTGATGCAAGTTCACCTCAAGGAGGGACAGGAGGTCCAGAAAGGCCAGTTGCTCTTCAATATCGATGAACGGCCCTATCAGGCAATGCTGGAAGAGGCACAGTCAAACCTGGAGCGTGACCGGGTAAATTTCGAAATGGCCGAGAAGGATGCAAAGCGTTACGCCGATCTGCTCACGAAGGATTACGTGACAAAATCCGACGCGGAACAGGCCCAGACGAACGCAGAGTCTCTTAAAGCCGTGGTAAAGGCCGACGAGGCCGCTCTGGAAAGCGCAAGGCTCAATCTGGCCTATTGCAGGATTTTCTCACCCATAACCGGCAGGGCCGGGGCGATCCTCATAAACGAAGGGAACCTTGTTAAGGCAGGGGATACCAACCCCCTGATGGTGATTAACCAGGTGCAGCCCATTTTCGTCGGCTTTTCAGTTCCGGAACAGTTCTTGCCGGAGATTCAACATCAGATGGCAATCCAGCCTCTCAAGGTACTGGCCGCAGCCCCTGAAAAGCAGCACGAGAACAGAGAAGGCCGGCTTACCTTTGTTGACAATACTATTAACCCGAGCACAGGGACTATCAGTCTCAAGGCCACCTTTGAGAACAGGGACAACGGCCTGTGGCCGGGCCAGTTTTTAAATGTCGTTCTCGTGCTTGGAATGCGATCCGGGGCCATAGTGGTGCCCTCCGCAGCCGTCCAGATGGGCCAGCAAGGGGAATATGTCTTTGTTGTAAAGAACGACCTTACCGTCGAGTCCCGGAATGTAACGGCCGGGCCGCGAATCAACGATGAAACGGTAATTGAAAAGGGGCTTTCCGCCGGAGAGACGGTGGTTACGGACGGCCAGTTGAGGCTCTTTCCCGGAGCAAAGGTCGTTCTCAAGAACGATGAACAATCCGGCGGAGAGGCACGGCAGTGAAAGGGCTCTCGGATCTCTTCATATTCAGGCCCGTAATGACCACCTTAGTGATGCTGGGAATTCTGGCCTTCGGCATTTCCAGTTACAGGAATCTGCCTGTCAGCAATCTGCCCAACGTGGACTTTCCCACCATCCTGGTCACGGCGAGTCTCCCCGGCGCAAGCCCGGAAACCATGGCCTCGGCTGTTGCGACCCCGCTGGAAAAACAGTTCTCGACCATCGCAGGCATCGATTCCATGAGTTCCGCGAGTGCCCTCGGAAGAACAACCATCATTCTGCAATTCAGCCTGGACCGCAACATCGACGCCGCTGCCCAGGACGTGCAATCGGCCATCTCCGCCGCCATGAGGAGTCTGCCCAACGAAATGCCGGACCCCCCGACGTTTCGAAAGGTCAACCCCGCTGACCAAGCCATCCTCATGCTGGCGCTCACCTCCCAGACACTGCCGCTATCCGAATTGGACGAGTATGGGGAAACGCTTATGGCACAGAGGATTTCCATGGTCAGCGGTGTCGCTCAGGTCATGGTCTACGGCTCCCAGGCATATGCCGTCCGCATCCAGCTGGATCCGGACAGGCTTGCCAATAAAGGCCTCGCCATCGATGATGTCGCCCAGGCGGTCAGCAATGCCAACGTTAATCTGCCCACAGGCACCCTTTTCGGTCCTGATGTGGCCTATACGGTGCAGGCAAACGGGCAGATCAGACACGCGGAAGGATACCGCAGCCTTATTGTCGCCTATCGTAACGGGAGCCCCGTACGTCTCCAGGACCTGGGGGCAGTGCTTGACAGCGTGGAAAATGACAAGATTGCAGCCTGGTACGTGGAGCCTAAATCATCCCAGCGATCCATCATCCTGGCCATCCAGCGGCAGCCCGGGACCAACACCGTGGCCGTTGCGCGGGATGTCCGCAATTTGCTTGACGGTCTGAGTGAACAACTCCCCGCTTCGGTGTCGCTCCATGTCCTTTTTGACCGGTCAGAGTCCATCAGCCAGTCGGCAAACGATGTCAAGCTCACCCTGCTGATAACCCTCTGCCTTGTTGTTCTTGTTATCTTTCTCTTTCTGCGAAATTTGTCCGCCACAGTGATTCCCAGCCTGGCCCTGCCCATGTCAATTATCGGGACATTCTCCGTCATGTACCTCTTAGACTACAGCCTGGACAACCTATCCCTGATGGCGTTGACCCTTTGTGTCGGATTTGTGGTGGATGACGCCATAGTCATGCTTGAAAATATTGTTCGTCACATGGAGATGGGGGAAGGGCCTTTTCAAGCGGCCCTCAATGGATCGAGGGAAATCGGGTTTACGATCCTTTCCATGACCTTTTCCCTCACCGCCGTCTTCATTCCCGTGCTCTTCATGGGAGGCATCCTTGGCCGGCTTTTCAGGGAATTTGCCGTCACCATCGGCGTTGCAATCCTGATCTCCGGTTTCGTCTCGCTCACCCTTACCCCAATGTTGTGCAGCAGGTTCCTGAAACCGCCGTCCGAAAAAAGACACGGACGGCTGTACAATACATCCGAGCGCCTTTTCCAGGGGCTTCTCACCGGGTATAAAGCAGGGCTCAAGTGGTCCCTCGCGCACCGTCGTTTCATGATGATCTTCTCCGCCGCCGTTCTCATCGCCACGGGTTACCTCTTTGTGAAAATGCCCAAGGGCTTCATGCCCAGCGAGGACACGGGACAAATCATGATTTTCACCCAGGCCGCCGAGGGAATTTCCAACCAGGCAATGCTAAGGCATCAGGAGGCACTTGCGGCCATCGTTCAGAAGGACCCTGACGTGGAAGCCTTCATGTCCAGCGCCGGTTCCCAGGGGTTTACGAGCAGCAATACGGGCATTATTTTCATTCGGCTCAAACCGCGTAACGAACGTAAAGAAAATGTGGACCAGATCATAGTCCGTTTGCGAAGCAAACTCGCCCAGGTTCCCGGGATCATGTCTTTCTTGCAGAACCCGCCGCCCATCAACCTTGGCGGCCGGCTGACCCAGGGGCAGTACCAGCTTACACTGCAGGGGATAAATAACGAGGAGCTTTTCCGGTACGCCTCGGTGATGGAAGAAAAGATGCGCACCCTGCCGGGCCTCCTGGATGTCAACAGCGATCTCGAGATAAAGAATCCCCAGTTAGAAGTCCAAATCGACCGGGACAAGGCGGCAAAGCTGGGTGTCTCTGTGGAGGGGATAGAGAACACCCTCTATGATGCCTACGGGTCCAGGCAGATCTCCACCATCTATGCCTCGGATAACACCTATCAGGTGATCCTGGAAGTGGCCCCCCAGTTCCAGAAGGCCCCCTCTGACCTCTCTTTGCTCTATGTGAGTTCCAGCTCCGGACAACTGGTTCCCCTGACTTCATTAGCCGATATCAGCGAGGACCTGGGGCCCCTTGCCATCAACCACACGGGACAACAGATATCCGTCACCTTATCCTTCAACCTCAAGCCTAATTACCCTTTGGGACAGGCGGTCAAGGACGTGGACGCCCTTGCTGCGAGCACATTGCCGTCCACTATCAGGACCTCTTTCCAGGGGACGGCCCAGGCCTTCCAGTCTTCCATTAAGGGTCTGGGACTCCTGCTGATAATGGCCGTACTGGTGATCTACATGGTGCTTGGCATCCTCTATGAAAGCTTTATCCATCCCATCACCATTCTTTCGGCCCTCCCCTTTGCGGGGTTCGGGGCACTCGTGACCTTGCTGATCTTCCATGTGGAGTTGAGCATCTATGCCTTTGTCGGGATCATCATGCTCATCGGGCTGGTAAAGAAGAACGGCATCATGATGATCGACTTTGCCATAGAGGCCCAGCGCACTCAACAGAAGGATCCGGAAGAGGCCATCTTCGATGCCTGCGTCATCCGTTTCCGGCCGATAATGATGACCACCATGGCCGCCCTCATGGGCACCTTCCCCATCGCACTCGGCCTGGGCGCTGGAGCGGAATCGCGACAGCCCCTCGGGCTCGCAGTTGTCGGAGGGCTCTTCTTTTCCCAGTTTTTGACCCTGTTTATCACGCCAGTCTTCTATCTGTATATGGAGCGTTTTCGGAAAATGTTCGGAAAAGGGTCCCGCAGCGGCAATCTCGAGTCATGACGCACGGGTCGCGCCGCGGAAATTTGTCCAACCGGCTCGATAAATAATGATGGTTAATACTTCCCCCTTCCATGTCCAATCCCCAGTTTCCTCATGCGGTGCCTGAGGGTACTGGGATTCAGGCCCAACAGCTCGGCCGCGCCGGCCGGTCCATGGATCTTGCCGTGGGCCAGTTTCAACGCCTGCCTGATATGCCCGGCCACAACAAGGTCGAGGCTCTTAAAATCATCCGCTTGAGGTATTGACTCGCCTCTCTCGTCTTCGTCCTCCAGCAGGATATCATTAAAGGTTAAGGGCCGGCCGTTACCGAGTATCAAGGCCCGTTCCACCACATTTTCCAGTTCCCGGACATTTCCGGGCCATGAATAGGCCATGAGCCGGTTTATGGCCCCTGGCGCCAGTTTCGAGGGGACGGGGATCTGCAGTTCACGGGATTTGTTTTCAATAAAAAAGTTTACCAGGGCGGGAATATCCTCTTTACGGTCTCGTAAGGGGGGTATGGTTATGGGGAAGACATTGAGCCTGAACCGGAGATCCGCCCGGAAAAGATTTTTTTTGACCATCTCGTCAAGGTCCTGGTGCGTTGCGGCTATGATTCGAATGTCCACGTCAATCTGGTCGCTGCCGCCCACCCGGGTGATCTTCTTCTCCTGGAGGACCCGCAGCATCCTGACCTGGGCCTGGAGTGGCAATTCAGCCACCTCGTCGAGGAAAATAGTCCCGCCGCAGGCCCGCTCAAAGCAGCCGCGTTTTTGCGAGATAGCCCCGGTGAAGGCCCCCCTTTCATGACCGAAGAGCTCGCTGTCGATAAGGGTCTCGGGTATGGCCCCGCAATTCACCTGGATAAAGGGCCCCTTCCCTCGACGGGACAGGGTGTGGATGGCGTTGGCGATGATTTCCTTGCCCACTCCGGTCTCTCCCAGGAGCAGCACGGGACTGTCCAGGGGAGCGACTCCCCTTGCCATCTCCACAACCCTTCTCAGGCCGAAGTCTTCGCCGATGATCAATTCCCCTGCGGAGCCCTGGAGCTTCCTGTGAAGATACTGGATGTCGTCGGCCATAATGTCCTTGAGCCGATTCAGCTCGTCATACCTCAGGGCATTGTAGAGGGCGATCGCAAAGGGCTCGTTTAACAGGGAATAGAGCCCCAGATGTTCATCGGAAAATCGGTGAAGTCCCTTAGCGTACAGGATCAGGTTTCCGGGCCGAGCCCCCTTGACCTTAAGGTGCATCACCATGACCGAGTGGTCCTTCCAGATGCCCTTTACGTTTGACATTAGCCGGGATAAGGGCTTGGTCTTTTCGGGGTCGATTATGAATGATGGGTGCAGTTCCATCTCCTCAACGATCCTCCGGGCATCCTGGTCCAGGGGAATGACGATATTGACCCTCCTGGCTTCTTCAGGGGTCGCCATGGCAATCGTCTTAAAGGCGCCAAGGCCCCGATCATAGATCGTCAGGTGGAACATGTCCGCCGGCATGAATGACCTCAGGTATATGAGGCATTCCTGGAGGGCAATTTCAAAATCGAGGTTCCTTAAGATACGGAAGGCGGCCTGGCGGAAAAATTCATTTTCATCAATGATCATAATATCTCCTTGTCACATTTGACAACTTAACAGCAAATGATCATATCTGACAACCTATTTTGTCGTATCTGGCAAAATTTAAAAAAGCCAAATATATCTTATTGATATTACTTGAATAATAATAATGGCACAGTTTTAGCAGAATATATCACGTAGGGAAATTTAAGGATCTCAAATCCTTCCATTTAACGAATTTTTGCAGGACTTGCCACAGAGGATCGATACATGCTGTTTGAAGAAGCAAGCAGGCTATTGGAACCGGGATATTTGCCTACAGAAACCGGATATTACCGTTTGCCGAACGGGCAGATGCATGTGGCGGTTCTTACCCGAATGCCGGGCTGCAAAGGAGAAATGGTTGACTGGTGGTTCGGATATCTCCCTGACACCGAAACCTATCGAATGTGGTATCCCGAATCTCATCTGGGCCTTAAATGGGATAGTCAAAGAATATCCGGCCAATACATAGGTTCCAGTTACATCATTGATGAGAAACTGGGGAGTGATGCCATGAAACTCAGAATCCATTTCCATGATCCTTCCGAATTTATGGATATTTCAGGATTCGAAGAAGCAGGATACGGGGTGGTAATCTGCGCCAATGCCTATGACTTTGAAAAAAATCCAAGAGGTCGCATTATCCATGTTGTCCGAGATCTGTCTTACGGATGTGAGATGAGAAGCCGGTTCTGGCTTTTCAAGGCATCCGAAACGGAAGGAAGGAAATGTATGCACCATTGTATCGAACAAATGGGAAATCTCGCCGATTTCCTTCCCGGACTCTATAGGAAGAAAATTGAGGATAATATACCTGTGGCGGTCGGGAGTCATGCAATATAAACCTTTTATATTAGGGGGGAAAAATGAAAAAGAAATCTGTATCCATCATTATCTGCCTTACACTGGCTGTCCTGTGGACAGGAATATTTGGAACATCCACTCTGTCCCAAGCAAAAACAATTGAGCTGAGCTTATCGCACACCATCCCACCCCAAATACCATTCGGCAAGTTGACACAGCAATGGGCGGACATGGTGGCCGAGAAGACCAACAACCAGGTCAAGATCAACATCTACTGGGGTGAATCATTGCTCAAGGCGGCGGAGTTTTACCGGGGCGTTCAGACGGGACAGGCCGACATTACCTATTATGTCGTGGGATTGGACTGGGGCCTGATGCCTTTGAACATGTTCTCCAAACTTGCTTTTATGGGGTATCCCTCCATGGAAGTGGGCACCGAGATTTATCAGAAAATTTGGGAAAAATTTCCCGAAATTCGCAACGAATTTCAGAACGTGAAGGTCTACGGCGCCGAGATGTCGCCTCCCAACCATCTGCATTTTACCAAAACAGCCGTTAAGGTGCCCGAAGATATCAAGGGCATGAAAATCATTGCCTTGGGCGGTACCATGGCCGAAGAGATGGCCAAAATGGGTGCAGCGCCCATGGATATCAAGGTCGGCGATTTGTACATGTCTCTGGAAAGGGGCCTTGCTGAGGGTGTTTCCATTCACTGGCCGGTGATACACGGCTTCGGTATATTGAAGCTTGTCCCCTATCACACAGAATTTCCTGGCGGCACCAATATGAGCGTGGACATGCTCTTGTTCAACAAAAAGAGCTGGGACAAGCTGCCAGCCGATGTTCAAAAGGTATTCCTCGAATTAGAGCCCTGGTACACCGAGCAAGTGATAAAAATGAATACCGGTTACATCAACATGGTCAAGGGAATGGCCAAAGAAATGGGCCACCAGATCTACCAGCCCACGGCCGAGGAGATGAAGCTATGGAGGCAGGCCGTTCAGCCGGTACATGAGAAATGGATTGCCGATACCGAGGCCAAGGGACTGCCTGCGAGAGCCGTTTACGAAGAGGCCAAAAGGCTCATCAAGGAATATGGTAAATAAAGAGCGCCTAAAGAGGGAGGATTAGGGCCTAACCATGAGGATCATTCAATCCCTGAGCCGGATCCTGAACATTATAGCCAGCTTCGTGCTTGCGGCCATGATGATGCTCACCGTGGCGGACGTATTCCTGCGATATTTTTTCAAAAGCCCTATTTTGGGGACCACGGAAATCACCGAGAGCATGATGTCATGCCTGGCTTTCTTCGCGTTGGCCTGGTGCGCCGTGCAGCATGGCCATCTGAAAGTGGATCTGGTGGTGTCCCTCTTTTCACCAAGGGTGCAGGCCCTGATCGACAGCATAACATCCTTGGCAGGCATGGTGATTGTTGCCTTGATAGCCTGGCGCAGCCTGCTTGAAGGTATCGAAGTCCAGAGGCTGCAACTGATAAGCTCCCTTGTTAAAATCCCGGCGTTCCCTTTCTATTATGTCATAGCCCTGGGATGCATGATGTTATGCCTGGTGATAGCAACCCAGTTTATACAGAATATAAAGAAGACGGTTAGAGGATGAGTCACGAAATTATTGGAATAATCGGAATAGCACTTCTTGTTTTTCTGCTCATCGCCCGGATGTGGATAGGTCTTGCCATGGCCATAGTCGGATTTTTCGGGATTGTCTGCTTAACGGGGATTGACGGGGCCTTTGGAGTCCTGGGCACGGTTCCCTACAAGTACGTGGCCTTCTATCCCATGTCGGCAATCCCTCTTTTCGTGTTTATGGCCATGGTAATCTCCAATACGGGTATTGGCGCCAGTCTGTTCAAAACGGCACATAAATGGCTTGGCCAGTTAAAAGGCGGGCTGGCCATGGCCAGCGTAATGGCGAGCGGCGGCCTTGCCGCCATAATGGGTGACAGCGTGGCCGAGGTGGTTACCATGAGCCAGATAGCCGTACCGGAAATGAAGAAATATAACTATGACTCACAGCTGGCAACCGGGAGTGTCGCAGCAGGCGGAACCCTGGGCATTCTTATTCCCCCCAGTCTGGGCTTTATTCTATACGGGATACTTACCGAGCAGTCCATAGGGGCGCTGTTCATGGCGGGAATCGTGCCCGGAATAATTCTCACCTTTTTATTCATGGTCACTATCCGGGCAATCACGGGGATACGGCCGGACGCGGGGCCCCCGGGGCCGAAGACCGGCCTCAAGGAAAAGATCCTGTCGTTAAAAGGGACATGGCACATGCTGGTCCTGTTCCTGTTGATAATAGGAGGCATTTACGGTGGCATCTTTACGCCCACGGAGGCGGGAGGGGTCGGCGCCTTTGGGGCAATTATTATAAGCGTCGTCAGTCGTCGCCTTACCCTTAAAATTCTTCTTGACTCCCTTCTGGAGGCAACCAAGATTACGGCCATGATCATGCTCCTGGTTGTGGGGGCCTTTATTCTCATGAAGTTTCTTGCCATAAGCAAGCTCCCGTTCATGCTGGCCGATACAATCAGCAGTCTTACACTGCCACGCTACGTCATCTTTGCAGGAATTATTGTCTTGTACATTTTTTTAGGCATGTTTCTGGATATCTTCTCGGCCATTGTGTTGACAATCCCGGTAATCTTTCCTCTGGTGACTAAGATGGGCTTTGATCCCATATGGTTCGGCGTAATCATGGTAGTGGTCATGGAAATGGGGCTAATCACCCCGCCCGTGGGCTTGAATGTCTTTGCGCTCTCCGGGGTGACGGGGGTCCCGATTCATATCATCTTCCGGGGCGTTCTTCCCTTTGTCCTGGCCATGATTGTCTGTATTATTCTCCTGGCCCTTTTTCCCCAGATGGCCCTTTTTTTACCCGGGTTGATGTGAATAAGATCCGGGCACAAGGTTCAGGGTACAGGGGAAACAAATAAAAAGCGATTCTTTAAGTTTTGCCTTGAGCCTTGCACCCTGGGCCTTAAGCCTCTTTTATGACTTTCGCTCCGGGAAAGATATTGCTGAGCACCCAAACTTTTAAAGAGGGCTAAATAGCTACAATATTTTTATTTATATGGAGGTACTGATGAAAAAAATTATAGCGTTATCCTGCGGCAGGAAGAACAGCGTCACCGAGAGTCTGATCAAAGAGGCGGCCATGGGGGCGGAGGAATTCGGCATCGAAACGGAGATTATCCGTGCCATGTCCCTGAAGGTGCTGCCATGCAGGGGATGCGACGACCGGTGTATGGCAAGCGGAGTCTGCTGGCAGAAGGACGATGTAGAATGGATCTTGCAGAAGACCTGCGTCGAGGACGCGGCCCTGATCGTCGGGGTGCCCTGCTATCATATCAGGGCCAACGGCTTCTTTACCTGCATCCATGAGAGATTGAATCATATCTTCATAAACAACTGGGAGATCATGAAAAAAACGAGAGTAGGCGCCGTCATCGGGGTAGGGGGCGGCGGCTATGATAGCTGGACGAGCCTTACCCTGCCCATGGTCGATATATTTATTCAGCACACACGGAAAGTCGTGGACAGGATGCAGGTCAACTTCTGCGCCGTCAGGGAATGGAATCTCTGGGAAAGAACGGATATGACGCCCGTGACTCACAAGGTGCGAATAACGGACATCCCCTACGAGGAGATGTGGACGGTCTTCGGCCCCCAGGATGACAGGATCGAGTTCTACCGGAAGGCCCTTGCACGGGCAAGGGACCTCGGTCGAAACGTGGCGCAGGCCATGAACATGCCCATAGAGGAGGTGAAATACCTGGGAGAGAGAAGCGGGGTCGAATGCCCGGTATGCCACTGCAATATACTTCACATCCACGAGGACCTGCCTTATGTCGCATGCCCTGTCTGCGCCGTCCGGGGCGAGGTGGTGGTTGAGAACGGAAAGATGAAGGTAGACTGGAATGAGGCCGACGCCCGGCGTCCCCGCTTTTCCCTGGAGGCCGACCAGCACCATGTCGAGTGGCTTGGCAAACATTATTTCAATAATCCACAGTACTTTGCCGCAGCAGCAGAGCTGACGAAAGAACACGCGAAGTATGGAAAAATCATAAGGCCTGAGGGCGCACCGCCTGAAGAGGACGAATAGCAGGGGTAGTCGGGCGCCCCGGGAGATTCAGGGGCCCTATTTCAAGGTGCACAGCAAGCGGCCGCGTTTTAAGATAACCAAAGATGATTGAAACGATTTGAAAGGAGGGACAATGATGAGTCCATTGAAAACTGATATCGTAGTGGTCGCAGCCGGCCCGGCCGGGCTTGCCGCGGCTATCTCGGCGGCGGAAAAGGGCGCGGGTGTGATCGTCTTTGAAAAGGGGGCCACCACGGGCGGTACCGGGAATATGGGCATGGGTCCCCTGGGCATCGAGAGCAGGCACACAAGGGCCAAGCAGTTCAGACCCACCAGGGATGAGGCCTTTGAGATCTTCATGGATTATACCCACTGGCGCGTGGATGCCAAGCTGGTCAGGGCCTATCTGAACAAGTCCGCCGATACCATCCAGTGGCTGGAGGACATGGGTGTGGAATTTGAGGAGCCCGCCTCCTATTTCCCCACGGCCTTTCCCACCTGGCACCTGGTTAAGCCTGCGACCGGAAGGCCAGGCCCCATGGCCTCCGCCGCCATGATGAAGATAATGACGGACAAGGCAAAGGAGTTGGCCGTGGAAATCATGCTCCAGACGCCCGTGCAAAGACTAATAAAAGAGTCAGGCCGGATCACGGGCGTGGCAGCGGAAGACAAATCAGGGAATCCCGTGGAGGCCCGCGGGAAGGCCGTGATCATAGCAACGGGCGGATTCGGCAACAACCCCCAGATGGTCAAGAAACACACAGGATTTGAGCTGGGAAAGGACATGCATTCCTTCAGGATACCCGGCCTGGAAGGGGACGGCATTAGAATGGCCTGGGAAGCGGGTGCGGCACGGACAGAGATGTCCATGGAGATGATCTATGGCATGCCGGACCCATTGGCTCTCCCGCCCCAGCTCTATTCGGCCTTTCGCGAACCCCATCTCATGGTGAATCTCCAGGGGGAGCGGTTTATCAATGAGGCCATCATTCCCAATAACACCTTCACGGGAAATGCCATCGCCCTCCAAAAGGGCCGGTGTTCCTTTACGATCTTTGATGAGGACATCAAAAAGCAAATGGAGATTGATTTCGACTTCCGGAATTTCGTGTTTCCGGTTACACGCTTTGAAGACGCCGACGCAACCATACAGGCGGTCCTGGACCAGGGATACGAGCATGTATTTGCGGCCGATTCCCTGGATGAACTGGCCGAAAAGACCGGGATAAGTGCCGAAGGCCTTCGAAAGACAGTGGAGGAGTATAATCAATGCTGCGCCAGGGGATATGATGATCTCTTTAACAAGCCCCACAGATATCTCCGGCCCGTAAAAACGCCCAAGTTCTACGCGGGGAGACACTTTCCAGGGGCATACGGGACCCTCGGCGGCATCAAGATCAACCATAGGACCGAGGTCCTGGACAAGGAATGGGGCGTGATACCCGGACTCTATGCCGCGGGAACGGATGCCTGCTCAATATACGGGGACAGCTATGTCTTTGTCCTGCCCGGCAATACCATGGGGTTTGCCCTGAACTCCGGCCGTATGGCCGGAGAGAACGCCGCGGATTATGTCAGGACAGTGTAAAAGAGACATGAAAACGACCAGGCATGACATTAAAACCGGCGGGCGGGATCGTCCCGCCCTAAGCGCATGTCGGCACGAAGGCGATGACAAACATATTCCGTTTCATCCCATGAACCGCAGACGGACAGAGACAACGCCGGACGACTTGTCCGGCGTTCTACAGTCAGGCATTAAAGGCCACAGGGCAGGAGGCCGCCCCGGACCCGGATAAATACAAATTCAAGGAGTCGACCATGGCGGATACAGTCAAAGATCAAAAGGGCATGCGCGAATACGAGGAACAGGGGATCGAAGTCATCTTTCGGAAATCGACCCCTATGAGTGACCCGAAGTGTAAATACCCCGGATTCAAGCCGGGTACGACCACCCTTCCCAGGGGGTCCGTCCACAGGAAAGGCGCCCTGCCGCTCCCCTGTGATATTATCTTTGAGCGCGATGTGGCCGTAACCATGCGCGACGGGGTTACCATTTACGTTGACGTTTTCCGCCCCGCAGGAGACGAAAAGGTCCCGGCCATAGTCGCCTGGAGTCCCTACGGAAAAAAAGGCGGCCAACAGACCCTCGACCAGTTGCCGGGACGGCTGGGCATACCCGTGAGCGCCCTGTCCGATCTGCAGGCATGGGAAGGTCCTGACCCGGCCTATTGGTGTAACCATGGTTACGCCGTGGTCAACCCGGACGCGAGGGGGGCCTTCAGTTCAGAGGGCGACATCCACCACTGGGGATCCCAGGAAGGCGAGGACGGCCACGACCTCATTGAGTGGCTGGCGGTCCAGGAATGGTGCAACGGCAGGGTAGGGCTGTCGGGTAACTCCTGGCTCGCTATCGTGCAGTGGTATATCGCCTCGAAACAGCCGCCTCACCTGGCCGCGATCGCGCCGTGGGAGGGATTTTCAGATTTCTACCGCAACAGCATAGCGCGGGGCGGGATGCCGGACACGGGATTCAATGACAGCATCCTATCGATCCTCTTCGGCAACAATCGTACCGAAGACACCTCGGCCATGATAAAAAAATACCCCTTGATGAACGCCTACTGGGAGGACAAGGCCGCTGACCTGGAAAAGATCGAGGTCCCTGCCTATGTTGTAGCCAGTTACGCCAACCCGATTCATGTGTATGGGACCTTTGACGGTTTTCGGCGCATATCTTCACGGGAAAAGTGGCTGCGGGTTCATAATACCATGGAGTGGACCGATTATTATGATCCTGCCCATGTGGAGGACCTGCGGCGCTTCTTTGACTACTATATGAAGGGCATCGAGAACGGCTGGGAAAAGACCTCGAGGGTGCGCCTCTCCGTGCTTGATCCGGGTGGCACGGATGAGGTAGACCGGGTCGAGGAGGAATTTCCCCTGGCAAGGACCCAATATAAGAAACTCTTTCTCGATGTGGGCAAGGGATTACTTTCGCCTGAACCCGCAACCATGGAGTCATCGGTTCGATACAAGGCAGGAGACGGCAAAGGCAATGTTGCCTTTACCTTTAGGTTCGAAGAGGAGACCGAGTTGACCGGATACCTGAAGCTGCGGCTCTGGGTGGAGGCGGAGGGTGCCAATGACATGGACCTCTTTGTGCTTCTCCAAAAACTCGACAGGAAGGGAAAACGTGTTTCACGCATGGTGGTCACCCTGCCGAATCCCCTTATGAACACAGGGCTCAAGCTCCTGAATTCCCTGGGAATCGTAAAACTCGGAATACTTTTCTATTCCGGACCCAATGGAAAATTGAGGGTATCCCACCGCCAGCTCGATACGGAGCGTTCCATCCCCTCCCAACCGTTCCATACCCATGGCGTGGAAGAGCTTCTCAACCCGGGCGAGATCGTCCCCGTTGAGATACCGGTCAATCCCATAGGCATGCGATTTCATGCGGGAGAGCAACTGCGTTTGATCGTGGCGGGTCATGACCCGGTGGGTCCCATGCTCCCAGGCATACCGCCGGCGCCGACACGCAATAAGGGCTGGCATGTCATACACACCGGAGGAAAGTACGACTCATACCTGCTCGTGCCGGTGATACTGTGATGCGATATTTACTCGGGCCATGGCCTCCAGATTGAAGAGTTCTGCGCTAAAATCCCTCCTTTTCTGAAGTCCTATATCAGGTCTTTAAGGAACCGGTGGGCGGAACAGATCCGAATTCCCTCCTTTGTCATTAAATCCAAATCCTTTTCAAGCACAACCTGGACCGCCGACATAGCCGGAAAACGCCTCTTGAGATATCTCAGGGAAAGAGTGGGGTCTTTTTCAGCGACCTTGCATTCGACACATTTAATCGGCTTTCCATTTTCCACAAGAATGAAGTCTACCTCTCTCTTATCAACATCCCTGAAGTATCGAAGTTCTATATCTCTCCCCTCTGTATCCTGCAAATAGAAGCACCACTTCAACAGATGGCACGCCACAAGATTCTCAAAGCGAGATCCCATATCAGAAATAATGGTCCAATCCAAATGATAATGCTTGGCCTCTTTCTTTACAGCCCGAATTTTAGGCGCGCCGAAGGGATAGATTCGAAATACCATGTATAAGTTTTCGAGCATTGTTATCCAGCGCGAAATGGACTGATGTGATACCTGTAGATCTTCTCTCAACGCATTCAGGGAAAGCGGTGACCCGACCAGATCCGACAGGCGGAGCACCAGATTCTCGATAATGCCCAGATCCTGCACATTTTCCAGATCCGATAAGTCACCCTGGATCACCCTCGACCGATATTCCCGGCTCCAACGACGCGTCTCTCTCTCCGCCTGCATAATAAACTGCTCGGGGAAACCGCCGTAGGTTAGAAGATCCTTGACTATGGAAGCGGATGCAGATCCCAGTTCGGCACATGTCAGAGGCAGAAGCCGGTAAAAGTGATACCGTCCCTGTAGAGAATCTCCTCCACGGGGGTAGTAGTCCAGACGCGCACTACCGGTTATCAGAATTTGAAGCTCATCGCCCCGTTTATCGAAAAGCCCCTTTACGACTTGCCGCCAGCGGGAATATTTGTGGATTTCATCAAGGATTAAAAGACCCGGTCCGGAGGGGAAGCTTTCACTAAGAATTTTTTCTCGATCCTTTGCAGCATCCCAAGTCAAGTACCGGCTTTTTAGATCACACCCGGCCTGCTCACATAGGTGTTTGGCTAATGTTGTCTTTCCTGCCTGTCGAGGTCCGCCGATAAACACCATTTTACGGCGGAGATCTTTTTCTATAGAGGATTCGATGTATCGGGTGATATATTTACTCATTTTTTAACTCTTATCGTAAAATAGTCGCGAGTAATTTCCGATGCGTATTAAATTATTAGCAAAACAAAGTCAATATATTCATTATGGAGCCTCGAATTGGCAGAGAAGTCACTTTAAGAAGATAAATCAGGATTTCCATTCTTCGGTTAAGAAACAACCTTTGCTTCTCGGTTACATCGGCGGCTACGACATTAGCATCATCAGCCTCGTATCGCTGCTTACCGGATTTGCTAATCCCGGCATTTTCGGTAAATGGACACCTCACGGAACTCCTGCCAAATCTGCACTAATAATTTGAAGTGAAAATTGAGAAATGATCGCTATTTCAAATCGTAGGGAGATTTTTAGGGATTTTTTCGAATCGTCCCATAAATTTATGGGACGGGTTCAAT
>CAZGIZ010000074.1:0-20789 GCA_964526655.1 uncultured Desulfobacteraceae bacterium
TCTGGGTTTGCTTCGACTCTCTGTAAATCCGTCTGGCGTTCAGATGCATTATCTTCCGGCCTATGGTCTCAAAGTCATGCTCCACCTCAAAGTCATTGAACGTGGAATTCTGAGGAAGGATATCTTCAAGTAATTCTCTAAGCTTAGGGATGTCCCATTGCCGGTTGCCAAGATCATATATTAATACCCCTTCCGTTTTCTCAGGTTTGACCTTGAAGGTCCGGTAAAATGAATGGTTGGCCTTTACAACCTTCAGATCAGAATCAAGCAACACCAGGGGTTCGCGAACCGAACCCAAGACGGTATCAAAGATTTCAATAAAGGCTTGTAACTTCCAATTATCGTATCCTAACGCCTTCGCTGTCTGTTCAAATTCTTTAAATGATTGCTTGTTATCCATTAGGAAAATCTACGCCTTAATTCAATTTTATTGTTAATATGGCAAAATTAAAAATGAGGTGGATAATGATAAATATTGGTATGGCATGCATAACAATCAAGTCAAAATATTAATTAACCTTAATTATATCATAAAATCAGGAAAAATAAAAGCATCCCGCCGGGACCAAAATCCGCCATCAGATTCACATGTCGATAGTAATGACCATGGGCTTTGGTTCTTGACATAGCTTGACTTTAGTTGATAGGGTTGAATAGAGTCCATAGGGTGGATCTGGAAAGTAGGAGTACGAAAGGAACCTGCATGAATTCAAATGAACCGTCGCAAAGGAGGCTTGCCGTCCTCATTGACGCTGATAACGCCCAACCCCTGATCACCGAAGGGCTGATGTCGGAAGTCGCTAAGTACGGCGTTGCAAGCGTAAAGCGCATTTACGGCGACTGGACCACGCCGAGCCTGGGCGGGTGGAAGTCCGTCCTGTTAGAGCACTCCATTCAGCCTGTTCAGCAGTTTCGGTATACAGTGGGAAAGAATGCGACAGACAGCGCAATGATAATAGATGCCATGGACCTGCTCTATACGAAACGCTTTGAGGGGTTCTGTCTTGTTTCCAGTGACAGTGATTTTACCCGTCTCGCCTCCCGCATCAGAGAGGAAGGTCTGCTCGTGTACGGTTTCGGGGAGAAAAAGACGCCAAAGGCATTTGTATCCGCGTGCGATAAATTCATCTTCACTGAAGTGCTTCGGTTAAAGGAAAATGCGGAGCCCGCAGTTAAACAGAAGACTGCAAACGAGCTGAAAAGAGATACCAAACTGGTAGCTCTTCTACGAAGCGCCCTTGAGGCGGCCTCCGACGAGAGTGGGTGGGCACAATTGGGTACTGTGGGCAGTAATATCGCCAAGCAGGCCCCGGAATTTGATCCCCGGAATTATGGATTCAGCAAACTTGGGGAACTCGCCGTAGCCATCGGACTTTTCAATATAGATGAAAGGGTCCAGAGCGACGGTCATTCGAGGTCAATTTACATCAGCGATAAGCGCAAGAAACCCAAGAAATAGAATTCCATTCCTCTGATTCTTATCTCCTGCAGGTCCCCATAGGTCCACGAATAAGCTCATATCTATCTTCTACCGGTTACAGACAAGGATGCGAAGCCTGTCGGAAAAGACCACCTCCATCTTTGCATAGGAAGCACTGACCACGACCCCCAGACCAAAGGTCTTGTGTTCAATCATATCGTCTGCTTTAAATGATTTCGACATGCTATAGCGCACCGGATCCTTTCCCTTGAATTTTTCAGTGAGCGTCTCAAAGTCCTTTGTGAGGTCCGGTTTTTTAGTCCTCCTGCCCTTCTGAGGGGTCTTTACGGTCTTCTTGGGCGACTTGCTTTTTTCAGGGTGGTACCTGTGTTCGGATCCGCAGGTAAGGCACTTAACCTTTTCGATGATGCCCTCCGTGTTATGAAAAAGGACCACGTGTTCTAATTTTATATTGCATTTCGTGCACATGGTGATCACGTTTTGGGCCACAGGTGTCTTGTCCTTATTGTTTTCCATAGGTTTCCTTCCCGTGTCAGATATTTTCATAAAATCACAAACTCCACTATCGATTGGCGATGCGGAAGCGGCAGAGACATGTACCATTCGATGAATTTTTCTCACGGTGCATCCATAAACTATTCCCTTCAAATGAAAGTACACATACCCAGCGTAAAAGCCTACAATTCCCTTTTAAAATGTCCCGTCGTCTATCTCTTCCGGTATGGACTTTTTCACACAAGCCATTAATTCATCGATCTCCCTGCTGTTCAAGGTCTCTTTCTCCAGAAGGGCATTAGCCATCTTATGGAAGGTATCCAGGTTATCCTTAATAAGCTGTGTCGTCTTTTTGTAGGCCTCGATTATAATATCCCTGACTTCTTCATCGATCTTTTGTGCCGTCATTTCGCTGTAGTCCTTATGCCGGGTGAACTCCCTGCCAAGGAATATCTGCCCTTCCTTTTTGCCAAAGGCAAGGGGGCCCAGATCTTCGCCCATACCGTACTCACAGACCATCTTTCTTGCAAGATCAGAGGCCCTTTCAATATCATTTTCCGCCCCTGTTGTCTGAGTATTGAGCATGAGCTCTTCTGCAGCCCTGCCACCCATCAAAATGCATATATTGTTGAGCAGGTCATCTCTTGGATATGTATGCTTTTCGACTATCGGGATCTGCTGGGTCAGACCAAGAGATCGACCCCTGGGAATGATGGTTACCTTGTGAATGGGATCTGTGCCGGGAAGAAGCCCGGCCACAAGGGTATGCCCTGCCTCATGGTAGGCCATGGTGTTTTTCTCTTCTTCAGTGATTACCATACTTTTCCGCTCAGTTCCCATCATGACCTTATCCTTGGCGTCCTCAAAATCGGCCATCTCCACCATGTCCTTTCCGCGTCTGGCCGCCATCAGAGCCGCCTCGTTCACCATATTTTCAATATCAGCACCTGTAAACCCTGGGGTCCCTCTTGCGAGGAAATTGATATCAACATCATTTGACAGGACTGTTTTTTTGATATGGACGTTCAGAATTCCCACCCTCCCCATTATGTCCGGAACAGGGACAACCACCAGTCTGTCGAATCGCCCTGGTCTCAATAGTGCGGGATCAAGCACATCGGGCCTGTTTGTAGCTGAGATGAGGATTACTCCCTCATTGGATTCAAATCCGTCCATCTCCACAAGAAGCTGGTTGAGGGTCTGCTCTTTTTCATCATGTCCACCTCCCAGACCGGCGCCCCTTTGGCGGCCGACCGCATCTATCTCATCCATAAATATTATGCAGGGAGCGTTTTTTTTGCCCTGCGTAAAGAGGTCTCTGACCCTTGAAGCGCCAACACCTACAAACATCTCTACAAAATCCGATCCGCTTATGCTGAAAAAGGGAACACCCGCCTCACCTGCTATGGCCCTAGCCAGTAAGGTCTTACCCGTACCGGGGATTCCCACAAGAAGAACGCCCTTGGGGATTCTTCCTCCCAGCCGGGTGAATTTTTCAGGATCGCGGAGAAAGTCGATAATTTCCTGTAATTCTTCCCTGGCTTCATCAATTCCCGCTACATCTTCGAATGTGACTCTTTTCTGGGAATCCGACATGAGTCTTGCCCTGCTTTTTCCAAAGGATAGGGCCTGTCCTCCGACACCCTGAATCCGGCGCATGAAGAATATCCAAACACCGACAAGCAAAAGCATCGGGACCCAGGAAAGAAACCTCCGGGACCATGAGGAGCCTTTTTCGGGTTTTACCGAAATCTTCACCCCGTTTCTCTTTAGCAGCTTAATAATCTCAGGATCTTTTGGAGCTAATGTATTGAAAGGTCCTTGTACGCTCAGGCCTGAAATATTGTCTCCCTGTATAGTGACCTGCATTACACTTTGGTTCTCAACCATACTTAAAAAATCACTGTAACCGATAGCGACGCTGTTTCCAGATTGGTTGAATACGCGAAAAAAGATGACCAGCATGAGCCCGAGCATGATCAAAACAGCGAGGTTTTTATAGGATAGGTTCAATCTAATGTATTCCTTATAAAATGCACCAATACATGGCTTCTATCTGTTTTCATTTTATTTCAGTGCTTCGTTATCCCGCGTCCGCGGTACACATTATGGGTTATAGGCAGATGGAAATCGGCGAATAATATTTAAGGTGCCCGATTGAGATATTAGCTGCTTTTGTTTAGCCCCTGGCGATCCACTCATCAATAACCTCCTTGTCATACCGCCAGACTTTACCAATTTGAATCGCAGGGATTTTACCTTCCTTGGATAATTTACAGATTGTTATTTGGTGTAATCTTAAATACTTAGCCAATTCTTTGGTTGTCATGATCTGGGCCATTATAGATTCTCCTGCAACAGCTTTACTTTTCGAGAGCCATAATTCGCCTGGCACACTCATAGGCAACTCGACTATCGGATTCTTTGTCCCCGGGCATTGTTGCCCATCCCTGTTTTTGAACATAGTCACTTCTGTTTGGGTTTCCGTAATATTCCAATTTTTTCAATTCCTTTAAATGCTCTTCCTTGTTTGGGGCCTGCATAAACTGTGCGAAAGCAATCGGTGCCAGGCGATCGAGTACAGCTTCCGTAGCCATTTCCTCTGCTTTGGCTTCTGCGGAAGTACTGGTCACCACCCATCCTGTAGCAAAAACAACAATAAGCAACGCAATCGCGCCGACACCCAAACCCAATGCAAACGGTTTTACATATTCTTTTTTCATCTGAGTTACCTCCTTGAAGGTTGAAAGGATTAATCATAGGGCCTTTTTTGTATAGAACAGAGGCCAATTAAAAATAAATGCCAATTCGCTCTATGGGTTTAATGGTAGGGGTATTGCTACCATAGGTTAAGATATGTTTTGCCCGGATAGTAAAATGAGGCTGAAGGGTGAAAAATTCAGGGAAAGGACAGGCTCCCAACAGAAGGCCATGTCCAATCGGGAGCATGGTTAAGGCGTTTCGAGTGGTTTTTTCATGAGGAAGCCCCTTTCTACAAGGCCCCTGCCTTTGATAAAAGAGCCACCCTGATAATTAAATGTAGATCCGGACTATCAGATTAGGTTCATGATTAACAAGCCAACAGATCAATTTATAAGGGCTTCCCGAGATGCCGTATAGACCCACGCACACCCGAGAAGCCTGTTAGGCGCCGCCTAATACTCCGTTCTTAAAAATGTAACCTTTGGAGGCCTAAGCCGTCTCATGGTTTATTAATATGTGTTGAAGCTGGGCAGCACTCAAATTCTATTAACGATTTTGTCTGTTCCGTACCTTAACTTCCTCCTGAAACCCCTTGGGGCGATTAAATTAAATAGTGATTTTACAACATTATCAATAAGTACTTCTTATCATTATTAAAATATATTTAAAATTTATATATTATGAAAATATGCTATATTTTAAATTAATAATAAAAATAAGTCAAGTTTTTAATTTTTTTAATTTATTTTTCTTGCTATCATGGAAGTAATTTTAAAAAATCCCTTATCATTCTTTTACGGAATTCCCTCAGCCTTCCATAGTTTCTCTCCATTAACGTTGTGATTGCCAGACCTCCACCATCCGGTAAATGGGTGAACCACAGCACAAACAAAAAACAGGAAGAATTTCTGGCATTATTTATGCAAGCTTTATTTCCGGATAAAAAGTGTTTGTAAGGGTCACAATACTGAATGTTATCAGGAGTGAGTAGGAATGGTCAGGAAAAGGGTCTCTAAAGAAACCGAGAAAAGGGTGGAAGATCTGGAAAAAGGACTCAAAGGAGGGATATCAAATGCCCTTCTCAATGGATCAATAACGGCGGCTTTCCTCCTGGATTTGACGGGGACCATACTCGCAGCCAACGACACCTTCGCAAAGGGATTAGGCAAAAAGCTTGAAGAAGTTATCGGGCACCGGACCGATGACTTTCTTTGTCCCGAGGTTTACGAGAAGAGGAAGACAGCGGGGTTAGAAGTCCTCCGGACGGGAAAGCCTCTCCGTTTAGAAGACGAACATGAAGAAAAAATTTATGACACCAACATCCACCCTGTATTTGACGGTAATGGGAGGGTCAAATATCTTGCCGTCTCCTCGCAGGATATAACAAAATTAAAAGCAGCGGAAAAAACGCTTCAAAAGTCAAACGATATACTTAAGCAAAAGGTTGAAGAGCGTACGGCCGAGCTGGAAAAGGCCAACAGGACCTTAAAGAGAAAAGTGAAAGAACTCAAGAAGGCCCAGAAGGCCCTGTCTGAGAGCGAACACCGGTATCGCGAGCTCACGGAGACCATAAAGGATGTATTGTTTGTCCAGGACATGGATCTCAATATAACTTATATGAGTCCATCCATAACCCGCTTTGGTTACAGGGTTGAGGAGGCACTCAAGCTGAAAGTAGAGGATTTCATGACCCCGGAATCCTTCAAAAAGGCCCTTGAAAGCTATAATGAGATGGTATCACAGGCTGATGAAGGGGATATTGATATACCCTTCATGGAATATGAGTATCTGAGAAAAGACGGCTCCACCTTCTGGGGGGAATTAAAGGTCTCCTTTTTAAGGGATTCAGGGGGGCAGATTATCGGGGTCCAGGGCCTATTGAGGGATATCGATGAGAGGAAGAAAACAGAAGAGGCCCTGAGGCAGAGTGAGTTAAGGTTTCGAAGGCTTTTCGATCTATCCCCGCAGGCCATCGCTCTAACAGAAGTCGATACGGGCCGACTGATCGATGTCAATGATAAGTTCTGCCAGATAACAAAATATGACAAGCAGGAGATCCTGGAAAAGACCACGACTGAGATAGGGTTTTATAACCCGGAGGGCAGGAAGAGATTTTTGACCGAATTGAGGAAAAAAGGAAAAGTCCAAGGCCTGGAGATGGATTTTAGGGCCAAAGACGGCACCGCGATACACTCACAGATGTATGCAAATGTCATACAATCCGGGAACAGACAGATTCTCCTGACGGTTTTCCATGACATGAGCGAAGAAAAGAGACTTCGGAATCAATTTCAGAAGGCGCAAAGAATGGAGGCAATAGGTAATCTTGCAGGCGGGATAGCGCATGATTTTAATAATCTTCTGATGGGAATACAAGGCAATGCATCCTTAATGCTCCTTGAGGCCGGTGAAGAATCCCATCCCTATCATAAAATGCTCAAGAACATTGAAAAACATGTCCATAGCGGCGCCAAACTGACAAGGCAGCTCCTGGATTATGCAAGAAAGGGAAGATATGAAGTCAAGACGATCAATCTGAATCAGCTTGTACAGGAGTCCATCGAGTCGTTTCAGAGGGCGAGGAGGCAGGTCAGGGTTCATAGGGATCTGACAGCAGACCTGAGTCCCATTGAAGCGGACATGTCCCAGATCGAGCAGGTCCTGCTCAATCTTTATATAAACGCGGCGGATGCCATGCCCGGGGGAGGAGATCTTTTCCTGAATACCTACAACGTGACTGACAGGGACATGGAAGGGGAGTGCTATAAACCGAAGAAAGGACGCTATGTCCTGCTGGCGGTCAGGGATACGGGGACGGGAATAGACAAGGAGATTCAGGATCGAATATTCGAGCCCTTTTTCACGACCAAGGAGATGGGAAAAGGGACCGGACTGGGGCTTGCCTCCGTTTACGGCATCGTTAAGGGACACGGGGGTTACATCGGTGTTGAATCCGTGAAGGGAAAGGGCTCTACATTCAAGGTCTTTCTCCCAGCATCAGGGAAAAAAGAGGAAACGCAAATATCTATTTCCCCGGACATAATTACGGGCAAAGGCACTATTTTTATCGTGGACGACGAACAGACCGTCCTTGATGTGGGATCAAGGATGCTTGAAAAATTGGGGTATGATATCTTCAAGGCGGAAACCGGGGCAAAGGCCGTTGAGATCTTTCGGGAGCATGAAGACAAGATTGATCTCACCATCCTTGATCTGATCATGCCCGGAATGCAGGGGGAGGAGGTCTATGATAATATGAAGAAAATAAAACCCGATTTAAAGGTCCTCCTCTCAAGCGGCTACAGCATTGACGGGGAAGCAAGGAGGCTTTTAAACCGCGGCTGTAATGGATTTATACAGAAACCCTTTGATATTAGAACCCTTTCCCTGAAAATTGGGGAGATAATGCATTTGACCATCTGAACGGTGGCTTTGATTTCCCTGTTACACCTTTCATGGATCACTTCTCATATTCCATACCCCATGACTTGAATATCTTCTTGTAGAGATCCGGCTGATGGAAGTCGGATTTCATCATCATCTGTTCATTGGCATACATGGATTCTTCATAGAATTTCTTGAGGCCTTCCATAAAGCCTGCCAGCTTTACGGCCGGGATGGAGAATATCATTTCCCCGGCCTGGGTCAGGGCCCGCACGTACTCTCCCGGGTCAGGGAGGTTTATCCAGTACTCCCCCTTCAGTATGGGGTTCGTAACGGAGTAGGCGCAGGAAAAGGGGAAGAAATTGGACTTTACATTAGGTCTTTCTTCATCCTTAAGGGAGAGGAGCATGTTTCTGAGCTGATTCGTGTCGGAATAGACAAGCACGACATCCGGCTCAAAAGCGGCTGTGGGCAGGGGCGCCGTAAGAATGCCGATATACTTGCCGTGCTCAAAGGACTCGTATTTAATCTGTGTCTTGGCAGCAAGATCGTCCGGCCTGGTTACGAGACCGTAGGCAATGGGAGGGGCCGGACACCAGTTGTCTTCCTTTAGCATTGCCACCGTGGCCCTGTCCCGCCGGGACAGGCTGAAGACCTGTCATTGGGCGTAATGTTCGCCCCGGTCTTTCCGGGGTCTTAATGCCCCATCGGGGATGTCCGCTTCCGCCTTCAGCATCTTGACTGCGATGGGAGAGGTCTGAAGCCGTAACAGCTTCTCCAGTTCTTCGCCGTACCGGTTTACTTCCTTTATTGTTGTCATAATAGAGTGTCCCCCCTTTTAATATTGCGTGAACCCCTTCCTGGATACTCCTGAAAATAACTAAAATCAACCAAAAACATATGGAGAGCCGGCATTTGAACGGTTTGATCACGTGACCCCGGATACATCAACGGTTTTTAATCTATCAAAATAATAAGCAATGATCACTTGTTTGTCTCAGGCTGATTAACAATTGCTGATATGAAGAAGTATCGCATGTTCTGCAGAAGTTTCCCCTTATGCTTCGGGAACTCTTCATCTCTCCAGTTCTTGACTGATCACGACACCCAGTTTATCCAAGGTATAGGGTTTCTTCATATATTTACCCGCCCCCAATTCCTGGGCTGCCTTTACGTCCCTGGTTTCGGCAAATCCGCTGGCTATTATCGCCCTTTGTCCGGGATGAATCTCTATTATGCGTTTGTAGGTCTCAAGGCCGTTTATCCCCTTCGGCATGATCATGTCCAATAAAACCAAATCTACAGGATTCTTTTTCAGATATTCAACGGCCTCCTCACCGCTTGAAACGGCTTCAGGACTGTAACCCAGCTTGGTCAATAATTCACACGCGATTATTTTCTGGTTTTCCTCGTCGTCAACCACCAGGATCCTTTCGCCGTGCCCCTGGTAATTCGCAGGCAGATCCTGTCCCTTGCCGGCATCCGCCTCTTCCCTGGTCGCGGGTAGATAGATCTCAAATGCAGTCCCTGCCTCCCTGGCCTTTACGTTTATGTACCCGTCATGGTCCTGGACCGTATTCCAGACAACTGTCAAACCCAATCCCGTTCCGTTTCTCCCCATAGTCTTATTTGTATAAAAGGGCTCAAAAATCCTCTCAATGTGTTTTGGTGAAATACCGATGCCGTTGTCTGATACGGTAAGCAAGATGTACTCCCCTATGCGCACATCTTCATAACCCTTTAAGGGCTCATCCAGGTAGAGGTTTCTGGTGGACACGGCGACCGTCCCACGATCCTCGATCGCCTCTGAGGCATTTATAACCAGATTCATTAGACTCTTCTTGATATGGGATACTGAACACTTTATGTTCAGGAGTTCGGGATCCAGGTCGGTTTCGAAACTGACAAACTGGTTTATTGCCTCAATCCTTTTCTGTTCAGCGGAATCCATGTATTCCTTTACAATCCTGTTCAGGTTTACCACCTCTTTACCCGTGGCCACGCCTCTTGCCACGGTCAGCAAGTCCGCAACAACATCTGCCGCCCTTTGTCCTGATCCCTTTATTATCTCTACGGGTCTCCTTAGGGGACTGTCCAAGGGCAGATCCATCAAGAGTAATTCCGGGTAACTTACAATCCCAGACAGTATGTTGTTTAAATCATGGGCGATGGTGCCCGCCATAAGACCCAATGACTCCATTTTTTTGGACCTGGCAAGCTTTTCCTCCTTCTCCCGAAGTGCCGCCTCCGCCTCCCTCCGCTCGGTAATGTCCCGGGCAACTCCCAGGACCGCGACCGGGTTTTTCCTCTCATCCCGGACAAAGGAGGCCATTATCTCCGTCCATATGGTGGTCCCGTCCTTTCGATATTGTTCAACTTCCATGGTGACGGATCGATCCGTTGCCCTTTCATTATCCGCGGCCAGTTCCTCAGACAGGAATTTAATGGCCCTTTTATAGGACTCCGGGGTCATAATTTCTTCGAGGGACTGACCCATGACCTCTTCCGGCGAGTAACCCCTTATTTTTTTCACGGAGGGGCTGACATAGGTGAGACGCTGCTGTTGGATGTCCATCATCCAGATCATGTCGTTGACGTTGTCAGCCAGGAGGCGGTACTTTTGCTCGCTTTCCCGAACCGCTTTCTCGGCCTGTTTCCGTTCCTCGATTTCAACTTCCAGTCTCTTTTTTATCCTTGCCAGGTCCCTGTGCTCCCGCTCCAGACTCTTTGTCAGGACCTTTTCCTTCCGATGACCGGAGACAAGCCCTCTTACCAACACGGATACTGATGCTGACGCTAACACATTCAGAACTATAAAATTGACAATGGCGGCCACCATGGCCTGCGACGTGTTAAAGAAAGGAAATGTTTCACCAAATCGGCCCGAGCCGATAAACCAGCCCAAGGCGGTCAGCGTGACTCCGTTTAGAAAAACTGCCGCGACCGCGGCCTTTGACCCAAAAAGGACCCCTGCAAGGACCGCGAAGGTAAACAGCCATACGGGGCCGCCGCTCAAGGGTCCGACGGAAATAATTATTACCGATCCCATTAAATAGATCATAAACAATGATACTGCAGCGCGGATCTCATAACTGAATCCTCGAAGAATAATAAGGCAGATGCAGACCAGATAGGCAATGACGTCGAAGAGCGCCAGGGTCCATAATTCCTCCTTCAACTCCAATAGAATTGCGGCTGCCATGGCAAAGGGGCCAAATATCAAAGCTGTAAAGAGGATTGAAATCAGAATATTTGCCCTCCAGTACATGAGGCTGTCTTTCTTCAAAGAGGAGGGCTGGAACATTCTATTAAGGGCGAAACCCTGAAATTGAAGGAGATGATCAGCTGTATTTTTTAGAGCTTTCATTGGGGCTTTTAATCCTTGATTCAAGTTTGTGAAGGTTTTCAAATGGTTAGAGATCTATTTTGGATAAATACGGATAAAACAAGAGACCTCACCTGTATATCGACATATCAGGAGAATTTCATTAGGCAGGAATTAATTTAGAAAGGATTTGACGTCCTTGAGCCAAGAGCCATGAGTCCTGATGAATTCTTTTACCTTAACTTTAAAGGGCGTTTTCATTAATAGAAAATCACAGAAAATAGCCTTTTTACAGAAAGTCTTGTGGCATTGGAAATCGTCTTCATGGAAAGACAGAAAAGGGGCGCCTTCCTCAATGCCCGGCACGACATCCAAAACAGAATAAAAGGAACAGGTGGGTATGGATGGGAATTTTTGAAACTTTATGTGGAATTGCGAGGCCTTCGGAGTCTTAAAGGATTCTATTCATTGTGGTTCCATAATCTGCACAAAGCTGCCAGCGAACCGGCTAAAATACAATTTTCGATTCTCAAAAGGACTCGAATGCGGTAAAAAGAGTGATTATTTATATACGCCCATTGTTAATTCGCAAGGAGGACCAATGATGAATCGAGAAGAGACAGTCATGTTTTTAAATGCATACTTCGCCGCCCTGGAGAAGGGAGAGATTGATAAAATCCCTTTAGCGCCTGATGTGACCATGGCAGGCCCAATGGTAGGGGAGGTCAAGGGAGAGGCAGCCGTAAGGCCGTTACTTAACCAGGTGTCTCAAAGCACAAACAACATCAAGGTTGTTTTTCAAAGGCATGTAATCGACGGAGAGCACGCATGCTCCATGTTCGATATGATACTGCCTACAGGAGAAAAGATGGCCATCCTTGACTATTTTCACATTGTGGACGGGAAGATAAAATGGTTGCAACCCTATTTTGACCCGAGGCCCATGCAGGAGATATGGGGCTGGGCTGAAGCGGAGAGACCTGCCTGACGGAACCACTCCAGGGGAAGGTCAGTCAATCCACCCTTTCTTTTTTATGAAATCGGTTCCCCATTTGTCCATGGCATCGAGTATTGGCTTCAGACTCTTTCCGAGGTCGGTCAGTGAATATTCGACCCTGGGCGGGACTTCGGGGTAGGCTTTTCGGGCTACTAATCCATCCCTTTCCATCTGTCGCAACTGCTGGGTCAGCATCTTCTGGCTTATACCGGGAAGACCCCTGGACTTGAGGAGTTCACCGAATCTCTTGATGTTCCCGCCAAGCTCCCTCATTATGAGCACCTTCCACTTATTTCCGATAAGGTTAACCGTTGCTTCAACAGGACATGGAGTTTTTCTGACTACCATCGCGACCCCCCTTGAGTCTTATCCGACCTGAAAACTTACCAGCAGGTGAGTAAATAACAAAAAAGTGCCTACTTGACTCATTAAAAACCTTAAAATAACTTCTTTTAACATTTTGTGATTAGACCTGTAAAGCAGAGAAAATATCCAGGCCCTTCCCATTCCATAGCACGCAAAGAAGTCAGGCCCGGAAAGGAGGTGATCGCCCATGGGATTACAAGCCCCTTAAGGGCCGTGTTTTTCCGGATTATAAAATTTATAATTTCTCAGGAGAAAAGGAGGTTTCCCGATGAAGATCATGAAGTTGTCAAGCATGGCAAAGGTTTTTCTCGGTCTATTGTGCCTGGCGGCACTACTCGCTCCCACAGGTGTCTTGGGGGCCGCGTCCATTCCAGCGGCAAAGGGTCCCATCCCCGTAACCGCCGATTCATATCCCTTTGGTGCGGCGAGCCGGACCAACGCTCCCCAGGATCTCTCCAAGGCAGGATACCTTGAAGAAGAATACCTGGTGAGCGGATTGGCAAACGTATATGACTTTGACGCGGCAGGAAAAGTCGTTGTAAAGACGGCGAAAGCACCCTACACGACCCGGATCCTGGTGCGAAGACCCCTTTCGCCTCAAAAATTCAGCGGCACCGTGGTTGTCGAGCTACTGAATCCAACGGCCATGTACGATCTCGATTTTCAGTGGCAGTTTGCCAATACCTACTTTATTGAGCACGGGGACGCCTGGGTGGGCATTACGAGCAAGCCCGTGACGGCAAAGGCCCTCAAGACCTTCGACCCAGTGCGTTACGCCGCTGTTTCATGGGCGAATCCACTCCCCCCCGATCAGACGTGCCCCAATCCCGTCTCATTCCTTCCCGACTCGAGCCCGGAGACGGAGAATGGATTGGTCTGGGACATTGCGAGCCAGGTGGCGGCCCTCTTGAAATCCAAAGATGAACACAATCCCCTCAAAGACTTTCCGGTTGAGATGGCCTTTCTGACTGGGTATTCCCAGACAGGGGGATATATGGTTACCTATATCAACTTTATACGTCCACTCCCGGAGGCCGTCGGATCCAAAGGCAGGCCGGTCTATGACGGATACCTGATAGGCGATGGCGATGCCATACTGATACCCCTCAATCAATGCTCTGCGCCACTGAAGCCGGGAGATGCGCGTTTTGTCATCAAGCCCCGACCGGAACCTGTCATCAGCGTGGTGTCACAGATTTTATGGACAGGCATGGGGATGGACCGGGCCGATAGCGACTCTCCCAAGGACCCCTATCGCCGTTACGAGATTGCCGGTGCAAGCCATATTAATCAAAGGGCCGTAGGCTTGTGGCCCACTCCTGATGACATGATCAAGGCCGGCATTACGTCACCTCCTCCAAACTGCAAAGAGTTCGCCACATACGGCATGACCGATTTCCCCTCGGAATACTTCATGAGCGGGGCCTTTTCAAACCTCGATGCCTGGGTTCGCTCGAAAACGGCCCCGCCCAGGGTCCCCCGCATCCAGCTGGAGCCGGTCCCCAGCGGCACGAAGCCTTCATGGCCGCCTTCCATACCCGTAAAACTGGATAAATACGGTAACGCCCTGGGAGGTGTCAGATCCCCTTACCTGGACGTGCCAACCGGGACCTACCACGTTTTCAGCACACCCGCAAACCCTGATGACCCGGCATCAGGTCTCTTCTGTTCCCTGGTGGGCTATAAGGTGCCGTTCAATAAGGACCTGCTCAAAGAACTTTATCCGACCCATGAAGAATACGTTGAAAAGGTGAACGCACAGGTGGATAAAATGGTAAAAGACAGGCTGATCACAAAACCCGATGGACAAAAGATCAAGACAGAAGCTGCAAATGCCGCGATACCATGAGACATCCCCCCAAGACCAGGCCGTCCCTCTTCCGCTGATCAGAGACCCATAAGAGCGGATCGGGGACGGCCATCCCTAACCCATTCCTTCAAAAACAATGAAGCTCCCCGCAGCAAGCTGCGTGATATCAAAACGGAATTCGACGAAGCCAACCCTCCTTCGCTCTTCGAGCTTCGGCGGGTCGCCATGCCATTCATCCCTGCAGCCCCGCAGAAACCGGCGGGATTTCCGCTTTGCTACAACAAGCTGCAGGGTATTCTGGCGAAGGCGAATAAATATTGAACATTGGATCCCTCAAAGCCTTCGTGTGCTCTGTGTGAGACGGGATTTTCATTGACTTTCATGGCCATTTTTAATAATAAATCCAAATCCATATCAATTTAATATGAATTAACATTAATCACCACAAGTGGAAAGTGAAAACGGGGATCGACTCATTTCATCCGCTTTCTTCCCTATGTCACCTCCCGTCTGAAAGCTGTCCCTGATAGGAGTCGAGCCAGGTGCAAATTGCGTCCGGTCCGCCCCATGATATACCTCCATCATATTAGGCCTTTTAAACAACCGTAGCAAAGATATTCTATGATAAACAGGACAATATCTCCAAATTATCTCAAATAGTTTGACATTTAATATTAAATATCATATATGGACTTCATGGATCGAGACGACCTCATAAAAAGAATTCAAAAAATTGATCTTCCTCCAGACCGCTCAGCTTTTTTATGGGGACCCAGGAAAACGGGCAAGACTACACTCCTGAGGCAGCAATTTCCGGATTCCTGTTGGATCGACCTCTTAGATTTTGATCTGTTTTTTCAGTTGAGCCAGAGACCGACCAGGCTGCGGGAGATTGTGGAGTCACAGCCGTCAAAGACAGTCGTTATTGATGAGGTGCAGAAAATACCGCACCTTATGGACGAGATCCACTATTTGATGGAAAACAAGCAATATCAATTTATCCTGTCAGGCTCAAGCGCTCGCAAGCTGAAAAGAAAAAAGGTAAACCTCCTGGGAGGGAGGGCCTGGCGTTTTGAGCTGTATCCCCTTGTCACAAGAGAGATCGGAAAAATTGATCTTGATAAATCCCTGATCTCGGGATTCCTTCCGTCACACTATCTTTCTCCTGAAAGCTCCATGGACCTCAAGGCCTATGTAAGGGATTATCTGAAGGAGGAGATCCAGGCCGAGGCATTGACTCGAAACCTTCCCGCATTCTCGAGGTTCCTGCAATCAGCTGCCATCACAAACGGGATGTTGTTAAATTACTCAAATGCTGCAAGAGAATCCGGTGTATCAGTTAAGACTATTCGTGAATATTACCAGATCCTGGAGGACACTCTTATAGGCAGGCAGTTGCCTCCATGGAAAAAATCTGGAAAAAGGAGGCTCATAGAGACATCCAAATTTTTCTTTTTTGATGTGGGGATAGTCTCGGCACTGCTTGGGTATCACTCCCTCATGCCCGGCACACGGGAATATGGAAGGGCCTTTGAGCATTTTATTCTCCAGGAGTGCTGGGCATACAGGCATTACAGCAAACTGGATTTTCCCATCTCCTATTGGAGGACTGCGAGCGGATCTGAAGTGGACCTGATTTTGGGCGACGCAGTGATCGCCCTTGAGATAAAATCTTCAGAAAACGCGGGAAACGCGACTAAGGGGCTGCACCTCTTCAATGAAGAGTTCAACTGCAGAAAGAGTATCATCGTTTCTAAAGATCCGGTTCCGCGGAAACTGGAATCAAACGTCACCGTGCTTCCATGGCAGATCTTTTGTGAACAGCTCTGGAATGGAGATTTGATCTGAATTGTAAAAATATCACCTATTTCAGATAATAAAGGGCACATTATGAACGGCCTGACCGAGGCGGATACATGCAGGAAATATGTCCTCCCAAAACTCATCTCTGCCGGATGGGACGATGAACCCCATTCCTTCACGGAACAGCGAACCTTCACAGACGGCCGCATCATAGTCAGCGGCGGGCAACCCAGGCGAGACAAAAAAAAGAGGGCGGATTATCTACTCCGGTATACCCGTGATTTCCCCATCGCTGTTGTGGAGGCAAAGGCAAACTATATAATGCCGGCCACCGGTCTTCAACAGGCCAAAGACTATGCGGAGATTCTCGGCCTGAAATTCGCCTATTCGACAAACGGCACCGGTATCGTTGAATTTGATTTTACAACCGGCTCGGAAACCGAGCTGGATGCCTTTCCAGGCCCAGAAGAACTCTGGACCCGGTTAAGGCAAGCGGAACCCCTGAGTAAAGAACAATCGGAGTGCCTGCTTTCACCTTTTTATGTGGAAGCGGGCCGAACGCCTCGCTATTATCAGGAAATTGCCATCAACCGCGCGATTCAGTGCATTCTCCAAGGCAAAAAACGTATTCTCATCACCATGGCGACGGGCACGGGCAAGACCCTGGTCGCCTTCCAGGTCTGCTGGAAGTTATGGTCAAGGCGATGGAACCGGACCGATGAATTTCGCCATCCCAAGATTCTCTATCTGGCCGACCGCAATATCCTTATTGATGATCCCAAAGACAAGACCTTCACCCCTTTTGGCGATGCCCGGCACAAGATAGAAAACGGCCAGGCCGTCAAAAGCCGCGAAATGTATTTTGCCATCTACCAGGCCATAGCAAAGGACGAAAATCGGCCTGGTCTTTACCGGGAATATGCCCCCGACTTCTTTGATTTGATTATTGTAGATGAATGCCATAGGGGCAGTGCAAGAGATGAGAGCAACTGGCGGGAAATTCTGGAGTATTTCCGGCCCGCCTACCAAATAGGAATGACGGCCACGCCGCTGCGGGAAGATAACCGCGACACCTATCGGTACTTCGGGAATCCCATCTATATCTATAGTCTTAGAGATGGTATTGACGACGGATTCCTCGCGCCTTACCGGGTTCATCGCGTGATCACGGATGTGGACGCCGCAGGCTGGCGCCCCAGCAAAGGCGAACTGGACAGATACGGCCGGGAAATCCCTGATGAGGAATACCAGACCAATGATTTTGAACGGGTGATTGCCCTCCGTGCCCGCACCGAGGCCATCGCCCGGCATTTGACCGATTTTATGAAAAAAACCGACCGGTATGCAAAAACCATGGTGTTTTGCGTGGACCAGGAGCACGCCCTTGAGATGCGGAAGGCCTTGAATAATCTCAATGCCGACCTTACCAAGAAACATCCCCATTATGTCTGCCGCGTGACTGCGGATGAAGGCGCGATAGGGCGCGGCCATCTGAGCCGGTTTCAGGAGTTGGAAACGGAATCGCCGGTTATTCTAACGACATCTAAGCTTCTGACGACCGGAATTGATGCCCCTATGGTCAAGAATGTAGCTATAGCCAGGGTCGTGAATGCCATCACTGAATTTAAGCAGATCATCGGCAGGGGAACCCGTGTCAGGGATGATTATGGAAAGCATTTCTTTAATATCCTCGATTATACGGGATCTGCCACCCGCCACTTCGCGGACCCTGATTTTGATGGACATCCCGAAATGATTACCGAGGAGACCATTAACACGGAAGGCCAAATCATCCGTGAGGAAGTCATTTCTCCTGAAAAATATGTCGAAGATTATGAAATAGACGTTGATCTCGTTCCTCTGGAGATAACTGAACCCCCGCCTGCAGAGCCTCGAAAATATTATGTGGACGGAGGCATGGTGGAGATTGCCGCCCATCTCGTCTACGAGCTTGATGAGAAAGGCAAGCAGTTGAGGGTCGTCAAGTACACCGATTACACTGCCCAAGTGATTCGCACGCTTTACCCAACCGCAGCCGTCTTGCGTGAGCATTGGTCGCGGCCGGACGACCGTATCGAAATCCTGGACATGCTCCGTGACCGGGGCATCAATTTTAGCGAACTGGCTGAGGTAACAAAGCAGCCGAATGCAGATCCCTTTGACCTGCTATGCCATTTGGCCTACAATGCGCCCCTGTTTACCCGGCATGAACGAATACGACGCCTGCGGAAGGAAAAACAGGATTTCTTCGACCGATTCAGCCCCGAAGCCAGGGCCGTTCTTGAAGACCTCCTGGATAAATACGCAGAACATGGGATCACGGAATTTGAAATTCCAGAGGCTTTAAAGTTGCCGCCCATTTCCGATAGGGGCAATGTCGCCGAGATAATCGGCTTTTTCGGCAGTACCGACAGACTCCGCGAGGCGGTCACCGATTTACAGGCTGAACTGTACGCGGCATAACAAGTCCCTGTGAGTGAAAAGACTTTCAGGTTTAAAGAGGAATAATGGCAAGAAAGACAAACAAAAAAACACAACCCCTAACCACGGCCCAGCAATTAGGCTCACTTATCAAGTCGGCCCGGGACATCATGCGGAAGGACAAGGGCCTGAACGGCGATCTGGATCGGCTTCCCATGCTCACCTGGATCATGTTCCTGAAATTCCTGGATGATATGGAAATGATCCGGGAGCAGGAAGCGGCCCTTTCCGGGAAAAAATACCGCCCGGCCATAGACCCGCCCTATCGCTGGCGCGACTGGGCCGCCCGGGAGGACGGCATCACGGGAGATGAACTCCTCGCCTTTGTGAACCAGGATGAAGCTATACGACAGGACGGGAGTCGCGGAACCGGCCTCCTTGCCTATTTAAGGGGCCTTCAGTCCGCCAACGGCCGGGACCGGCGCGACGTAATTGCAAATGTCTTTCGAGGGGTCCAGAACCGCATGATCAACGGCTACCTACTGCGTGACGTGATCAATAAGGTCAGCGGCATTCATTTTGACTCCTCCGAGGAAATCCACACCCTCAGCCACCTCTATGAGGCCATGCTCCGCGAGATGCGGGACTCGGCCGGCGATTCCGGCGAGTTCTACACGCCCCGACCCGTGGTCCAATTCATGGTGGCGGTCACGGACCCGAAGCTGGGCGAAACGGTCCTTGACCCGGCCTGCGGCACGGGCGGCTTTCTCGTGGAAACCTACGCTCATCTTGAAAAACAATGCAAAACAGTCAAAGATCGGGGCATATTGCAGGAAAAGACCATCTTCGGTCAGGAGGCCAAACCCCTCCCCTACATGCTCTGCCAGATGAACCTGCTGCTTCACGGCCTGGAATTCCCGAACATCACCTATGACAATTCCCTGGCCGTAAAGGTCAAGGAGATCGGCGACAGGGACCGGGTGGACGTAATTCTCACAAATCCGCCCTTCGGCGGCGAGGAAGAGGCTGGCATCAAATCCAACTTCCCCATTGACATGCAGACCTCGGAAACGGCCCTCCTCTTTTTGCAGCTCATCATGCGTAAACTCAAACGTCCTGAAAAGAACCAGGGAAGACCGGGCAGGGCCGCCGTGGTCGTTCCCAACGGCACCCTCTTCGGTGACGGTGTCTGCGCCAGGATAAAGGAGGACCTGCTAAAAAACTTCAACTTACACACCATCGTCCGTTTGCCCAATGGCGTGTTCGCCCCTTACACCAGCATCCCTACAAACCTGCTGTTTTTCGACCGGTCCGGCCCGACAGACACTATCTGGTACTATGAGATCCCCCTGCCAGAAGGACGAAAGAACTACACCAAGACAAAGCCTATGCAGTTCGAGGAATTTGCAGACTGCATAGCATGGTTCAAAAAGACAAAACGTGATGAAAACGATCACGCCTGGCGCGTCAACGCCGCGGAGATACTGAAGTATAGTAAGAATGACACCCTCCTCTCTTGCAACCTTGATATCAAGAATCCAAATAGCGTCGAGTCCCTCGAACACCTCCCGCCTGAAGAACTGATCTCTGATATTATCGAGAAAGAGCGGAGGATTATGGAGATCATAGAGGAGATAAAAGCTGATTTTAAGGCGGTCCGATTATGATTTCTGAGGACTGTACAGATATAAGACTTGGCGAATTAATAAAGCAAAAGAAGAGAGAGGTCTCTGTTGATCCATCAAACGATTATCCTATTTTAGGGGCACATTGGTATGCTAAAGGCCTCTACATTAAAGAGAAAAAATCGGGTTCCCAAATTCGTGCATCAAGGTTGTATCGTATTGAGAAAGGAGACTTTGTATATAACCGGCTGTTTGCATGGAAAGGCTCATTTGCAATTGCAAACAAGGAAAATCATGGATGTTTCGTTTCAAATGAAGTCCCTTGTTTTCAAATAAATGAGGATCGCCTGAATCCAAGCTACCTGCTTTTATATTTCAGTAGACAGTCAGCCTGGGATGATGCGTTGGGTCTCAGTTAT
>CAZGIZ010000075.1:0-20589 GCA_964526655.1 uncultured Desulfobacteraceae bacterium
CCTACTTCATGAAGCAGCATTGCCAATCAGATCTGCTTTTGCTAGTTACCGAATCGACACGCTTTTGACTGTATCCGGAGCATTTGAACGAAATTTTCGTATTGAGGACTTCCATTGCCCATGTGATATATGTCGGTTTTTGCTCAGCAATAAACACTTTACAGAACGCATAGAGGCCTTAGGTACCGGCCAGATCTTCTCTGTGGAAACGTACAATCGCCCTTCTAACGGTGTAGTTGACAATCACCCGCGAAGATTCATCGGAAGACGAGTGCGGATGCAATCAGCAGGAGAACTTATACGAGACGTACGCCTTTATGGTTGGTTAGGTCATTTTGGTGGCGCCGAAGGTGTGTTTGATATTTTGTGTCTCCCCAACACTACAGGGACTTTTGAATACCATCTGACCGGCAAAGAACTACGAAAAGTCTTAGCACCACTGATGTCTGGGGAAATGTGTCTCATTGAGGATCCGGATGATGTTCGAGGGGACAATGCCGAGGAGCGAATTGATGAGTCGGTTCGTCGATGGATGGTTATTCGTCTTGCCCAACTTGGAATTCTGAAAACAGAGTGAATTCAAGTTGATAGTACATCATTAGCTATTTTTCAGAAATCTCCTAATTCATCGATAATGTCCATCAGAATCTAAGAAATTTTTAATAGGAATTCATCCAGTATTTAAAATAGGGAAAAATGTGAACGTGATTCAATGTGATATTTCCGAAAGCACTGATCATTTCACCAAAATGCTATTATTGGCAGAATCGGTAAATAGCGATGAATCGGCTTTTAACCGGGAAGTGGAGAGGGATAGGCTACTTGGTTAGAGGGAAAGAGGGGGCGACATTCGATTGTGAATTCCGAAGCCATTCGCGAAAAATTCGGAGATGATTTCGTTGCAGATGACCATACGTATAAATTGGGCATAGACCATCGTTTCACAAAACACCTTTCTGATCGTTTTCACAGCCGGAGGGTCCTTGAAACATGCACCGGGGCGGGGTTTACCACAATCTCTTTGGCGCGCGTGGCATCTCATGTTATTACCGTGGAGATAAACCTTTCGCATCAGGAGCAGGCAATAGAAAATTTAAAGAGGGCGGGTTTCATAGACCGTGTCACTTTCATATCCGGTGATATTTTAAACGAAGAAATATTAAAGAAACTTCCACCTATCGATGCTGCATTTCTTGATCCGGATTGGGCTGATATTGAACCCGGTCATGAATATTTCTTCCTAAATTCCAATACCCAGCCGCCGGCGGATCTCTTGTTTGAGCGGATTTTTCGTATTACCCAGAATATTGCCTTGGTGTTACCCCCATATATAGACATTCGGGAATTAAAAGGGCTCCCCGAAAATGAGCGTGAGAAGCTCTATTTGGGGGAAAGTCATGAGCTTTTTTGTCTCTATTTTGGGGAATTATTATTAACTTCAGGAGAGACCGAATTTCGTGTGCCAATATGATCGGCTTTGCCGAACAACATAATGAACCCGACGGGTTAAAACACGGCCATCTGCTTATTGGGGATGTTGGGCGAAAAGGGGTAATGACAAGAGCTATGTAGCGAAGGAGGAACCGTGGGTGAAGAAACTGTGAAATCAGGCTTACGTTACATCATTCAGCGCATGACCCTTCTCCTGGTATTTGCGGTGATTCTCTTTGTCGCAGCCGGAACCCTTCATTGGGTCAGAGGGTGGGTTTATCTTGTCTACGTTTTGCTGCTGGAGACGGGTACGCTTATTATCCTGGCGATGCGGGCACCGGAAACGCTCAAACAGCGGGGTACACATTTATTCCTGCCGGAGCAATAATAATACTGTTTATCATTCGAACCGCTCTTGAGGATCGGACCCTCCGGACTGAGTTGGAGGGTTATGAGTCCTACGCTCAACAAACACGCTACAGGCTTATTCCCGGGATATGGTAGGGGAGACATCGAGATATGACCGTCCAACAAGGCGTTCCTTGGATCGCTAATGAACCCGGTGAACCCTTGAAAAATGGAGGAGTGAAAAGGGGCATATAACCGGATCAGATGGAATTTCCGGCTTCATTGATCGGGAAAAAATATAGAGTGTTCTATATTTTCAATAATAAAGATAAGGAGGCACTGGTATGAAAAAAATATCTATTGTCGCTTTTGCGGCTCTTATATGCGGCACTCTTTTTTGTGGGGAGGCTATTGCCTCGTCCGAAGGCAAGGCGGATCCGGATTTTTTAGTGGATATCAATAACCCGACCAAGGCCTGGAACGGCAATACCATCCTGCCGGACAATCATAAGCGGGATAGTCCCAGGGTGGTAGAGATCAACATGAACGGTGAGGTTGTCTGGGAGTATGTTCTTCCGGGCAATTTAAAGAGATATACCAATCCTGGTTTTGACGTGGAATTGCTTCCGAGCGGTAACATATTATTGGTTTTGCCCGGCAGCGGGATATACGAAATTGACCGTAAGGGAGAAATTATCTGGTCTCATAGGGATAAAAAGGTTTCCCACGACGCTGACCGGCTTCCAAATGGTAATACTTTGTATGTGTATGGAAAGGAAGACACTAAAAACGATCCCCAGGTAAAGGAAGTTGATCCTTCCGGGAAACTCTTGTGGTCCTGGTACGCCAAAAAAGAATTCAACAAGTCGCCCTATAAAGATATCCATAATCAGGGCTGGACCCATACGAACGCGGTGACAAGACTTGAAAATGGAAACACATTAATCAGCCCGAGGAATTTTAATATGCTGGTTGAGGTGGACCCCCAGGGGAAAGTTGTTCGGACCATCGGGGAAAAATATCTTAAATATCAGCATGACCCGGAAGTCCTTCCTAATGGAAATATACTCGTGGCCAACCATGATACGCCTCATGAAGTATTGGAGATAGATTCCCAGACGGGCGAAATAATCTGGCGGTATGCTATAGAGAAAAAGAGGGCCTGGCCTGTCAGAGACGCGAACAGGCTGCCCAATGGCAATACCTTGATTACCGGGACGACCGTGCTTCTTGAGATTACCGCGGACAAAGAGATAGTCTGGAGGCTCTTTTTGAGGAATGTAAATTTCCGCAGCCCTAAAGACGCGCCCGCGTTGGGATTCTATAAGGCGCAGAGGATCTGGAAATAGGGCCATTGAAAATAGGCCTTTATGATGCACAACATAATATCTGTTTTATTAATACACGAATCTAAAACTTTCTCGCCTGATGAATCGCTGCTGCGCCGAAAAAAAGGATCTTGAATTGAATTTCACTGAACCCGGATATCCTTAAAATTTCTACCAGTTCTTCCGGGAAATAAAATCTCGGTATCGTGCTGGACAGGTACCTGTAGCCGGCCTCTGAACCTGACAAAAAAGCCCCTACAGGTTTGATGAATAAATGGACATAGAGGTGATAAAGTTTCCGGATGACGCCTATTGAAGGCTGAGAGGTTTCCAGGTTGATGAACCGGCCCCCAGGTTTCAAGACCCGGTGAAATTCCCTGAGACATTGGATTAATATGTGCCTGTTCAGGTTTATGTTGCGGGTTGCGAAGGATATGGTAATGAGATCAAAGGTATTGTCGCAAAAAGGCAGCTTATTGACATCCGAAATGAGAAATCTTATGTGTTTCCCCCGGGACTTTGATATGGCCTCCGAGAGCATGGGCAAAGAGAAATCGGCCGCAAATATCTGTGGGTTCTCAGGGCCGAATTTCCTGAGGTATCTGGCCGTCTCACCCGTGCCCGTGCACATATCGATCCATCGGGTTCCGCCGGTCGCTGCGGCGATTTTTGCGGCCCTTCTCCGCCAGAGAATGTCCATCGAGAAGGTCAGGATATGGTTGATCATCTCATAGGTCTCTGGAACCTCGGCAAATATCTTTTGAATGCCTTTATTCATATGGTTATTATAAAATATTGGTGGTTTCGAAATAACTATTTGTTATCCTTAAATTATGGACCCGCAATCAGGCTTTTGCAAGGACAGGGAATTTATAACGGTCTCGACACCGGGCATTTAATCTGCTAATGTTTAAATCCTTTTCAAGACCCAGATAATATAACACACAAGGAGGAAGTCCATGGAAAGTTACCGTTCATTGAAGATTGACGCTTATTCACACATTTCACCCCCTAAATACACTGAAAAACTGAAAAAGGAACATCCCGGATTTTACAACGCGATTTTAGGAGGTACCCCCCCTCTCTATGATATGGATAAGAGATTCCGGATAATGGATATGTATCCCGAGGTCGTACAGGTGTTGACGGTCGGGCCCGTGCCCTCCCTGGAGGATTTTGCCGGCCCGGATAAATCCGTGGACCTGGCAAGGATGGCCAATGACGAGATGGCTGAAATGGTCCTCAAATACCGGGACAGGTTCGTCGCGGCCATTGCCCTTTTGCCCATGAACAATATTGACGCGGCCCTGAAAGAGACGGACCGGGCTGTCAAGGAACTGGGATTCAGGGGCATCTATGTACACAGCAATATAAACGGGAAACCGCTGGATTCTCCTGAATTCCTGCCCCTGTGGGAGAAGATGTCCAAATATAATCTTCCCATATATATTCATCCCTGGAGGAGTGACGACTTTGCAGACTATCAGACGGAGGAGAAGTCAAAATACATGATTGCCAGCACCTTCGGCTGGCCCTATGAGACCACGGTGGCCATGACTCGCCTGGTTTTCAGCGGCATCCTGGAAAAATACCCCAACCTGAAGGTTGTTACCCATCACTGCGGCGGCATGATTCCCTATTATGAACAGAGGATCTACCAGCACTACGGCCAGCATGAAAGGAGCGGCAGGGCGCAGTATATAACGTCCCTCAGCAAAACCCCCCTTGAATACTATAAAATGTTCTATAACGACACGGCCATACACGGAAACACCCCGGCCTTGATGCTGGCATACAATTTCTGGGGGGCGGACCATATAGTGCTCGGAGCGGATATGCCCCTTGGTGACCACTATTTCGGTTTCAGGAGTTACAGGCAGACAATAGGCGCCATAGAGGCTATGGATATCACAGATGCTGAAAAGAAGAAGATATTCGTTGATAACGCCATTAAACTCCTGCGTCTTCCTGTCTAAATGAAGAGGAGTTTATTTTTTATTTAAAAGCCTGTATCATCCGGAACTTGCCGGATCAATGAAAGTCAATAGAGGAGGTATGTGATGACAGACAAGGCAGATAGCGTGTATGAAGTACTAAGTCCCTGGGCCGAGGCCGATCCCATAGCCCCTAAGGGTATTGTCTCCCGGTTGGAGAGCCTTGAGGGAAAGAAGATAGGTCTGCTCCGCAACAGCAAACGGGCCGCGGGACCGTTAATGGAAGTGATTGAGAGGCGATTGAGGGAAAGGTACCCCACGGCGGAGTTTAAGGCCTTTGCCAACATGAAACCCAATGAGAGGATGATTGACCAGGATTCAAAAGATGAATTCGAAAAATGGCTGACGGGGGTGGATGCGGTCATTGCCACCTTTGGTGATTGAGGCTCATGCACCAAGTACCTTGTGTACGACGCAGTCTCCATAGAGGAAAGAAACAGGCCGACAGTGTCCCTGGTCAATAACGGCTTTGCCAATGACGCGGAATCGGCCTCCAGGGGAAAGGGGATGCCTGTTTTGAGGTACATACCGACCACAGTCCCCTGCGAGGCAAGCATCATGGAAGACATTGAGGCCGGTGTTGACGGGGCCCTTGAGGCTATGGTCGCGGCCCTGACAAAACCCCTTAGCCCGGAGGAAGAGTCTCCGAAACCCAGGGAGCCGGAAAAGCCTGCGAGAATCATCTTCAAGGGGAGCATTGAGGAGGTAAATCGCTTTTTCTATCAAAGGGGGTGGACCGACGGTCTGCCCATTATACCGCCGACCGAAAAGGCCGTGGCAGACATGCTCACGGGCACGGACCTCCCACGGGATCATCTGCTGGGCAGACTGGAATCCAGGATGGGCAAGGCCACTATAGAGAAGATCGCCATAAATGCCGTAATGGCAGGTGCCCTACCCACCTATATGCCGGTATTGATAGCCGGCACAAAGCTGCTTTTAGAATCGGAACCCGGTTTCATGGGATATACTACCTTCGGTTTCAGCACGGGCTCCTGGTCGCCATTCTGGATTATCAACGGCCCGGTACGCAACCAGATCAACGTGAATAACGGCTCCGGCGCTTTCAGCCCCGGCAACATAGCCAACGCAGCCATAGGCCGTGCAATGGGCCTGATTATAAAAAATATCGGCGGCGTGCGAAAGGGCATAGAAGACATGGGGGTTATGGGCAATCCCATGAAATACACAATGGTGGTAGCAGAGAATGAAGAGGATAGTCCATGGGAGCCTCTCCATGTGGAATACGGATATAAGAAGGAAGATAGCACGATCACCCTATCCTTCCCCCAGACATATCTGCAGCACTGGCCCTATAGCGCGGACGGCGAGGGTATATTGCGCTCCGTTATGGACAATATGCCCCGGGGAATGAGATACACCATCATTTTTACGCCGCCCCATGCCAAAAACCTGCATCGTGAGGGCTGGACAAAGCAGGATATCAAGAAATTTTTATCGGAATTTAAACGTATGCCGGGATATCAATTCAACAGTATGCCGGCAATAGGTGAATCCAAACCTGGATTATTTAAGGGCAGAATCAAGGCCAGGGATACTGATACTGTACCCTTGATAAGGAATCCGGAGTTTATAAGGATTATTGTTGCAGGCGGACCGGGGGCCTTTATCGCCCATGCCGCAGGCGGAGGCGCTACCCCGGGCAGGAAGCAGACCCAGCGGGTGGAGTTTCCGAAGAACTGGGATAAGCTGGTGGCCAAATATAAAAACGTGGTTCCCACATACGCCAAATATTAGGTTCTACCTGGGTATGAATTGTCAGGCATTATTTTCTCTTTAAGGCGATATTTCGTTGCTTGGTAGGAATAGAATAGAGGCTCAGGGCACAGGGCTTGGGGCGCAAGGATAAGAAAGCGAATTGGAAAAACCCAGCCAGCCATGCATACATTTTTAGACACTGCCCGGATATAAGATGTGAGCCAAAATTTCGGAATGAAAAAGGAGGTAATACAATGAGTGCAGACAAGTCAGGCGCATCCTATGAGGTTCTAAGTCCATGGGCCGAAGCCGACCCAGTGCCCTTAAAGGGCCTTGCGCCGAGGCTGGCGGACCTGGCTGGCAAAAAGATCGGCCTACTATGTAACAACAAGCGGGCCGCTCCCCTCATACTGGATGTGACGGAGAAAATATTGAAGGAGAGGTTCCCCACATCAGAGACAAGCCGGTTCTGGGCCAAGTCATTTTCCGTGTCCTCCCTCGAGGCGGACAGGAGGGCCGAATTTGATAAATGGATCGATGGAGTCGATGCCGTTGTCGCCGCGGTCGGAGATTGAGGGGCCTGCACCAAGTACCTTGTGTACGATGCAATATATGTGGAAGAGAGGGGTACCCCGGCGGTCACATTCGCCTTTGAGTATTTTCTGAACGACGCCATGTCCGCGGCTTCCAGCAAAGGCATGCCCGTTGTGAGGGTCGTGCCGGAGACCATTGTTTCAGAGTCCACCGTGATAAAGGATATCGAGGCCGCAATAACAGCCGTGGCGGACGATATGGTTGGTGCGTTAACCAAGCCCCTTACCGCTGAAGAAAAATCGCCCAGGTCCAGGGAACCGGAAAATCCGCCCAGGATAGTCTTTAAGGGGAGCCTACAGGAAGTAAACCGCTTTTTCTACCAGAGGGGCTGGACGGACGGCCTGCCAATAATACCGCCCACGGAGGAAGCCGTGGCGGAGATGCTCACGGGAACCGACCTGCCTGCCGGCCACCTGGTGACCGAGCTTGAGCCACGCAGGGGCAAGGCCACGGTGGAGAGGATAGCGGTCAACGCGGTCATGGCCGGGGCCCTTCCCACCTATATGCCCCTTTTGATTGCCGGGACCCAGGCCCTTGCCGCTAACCCCGCCTGCGGCATGATGGCGGCAAGCACGGGCTCTTTTTCACCCTTCTGGCTCATAAATGGTCCCATCTGCAAGGATATCCACATAAACTCCGGCTTCGGTACCATGAGTCCCGGGAATATCGCCAACGCAGCTATCGGGAGGGCCCTGGGACTGATAACCAAAAACATCCGGGGTATCCGGAAACAGATCGAGGATATGGGCGTGCTGGGAAACCCGGGGAAATATACAATGGTAGCCGGCGAGAATGAAGAGTTCAGCCCCTTTGAGCCCATGCATGTTGAACACGGGTTCCGGAAGGAAGACAGCACGATTACGGTGACCTTTCCCCAGTCCTTCCAGCAGATGGTACCCTTCGGTACCGACGATAAGGGAATACTGGGCACCGTAATCAACAGTATTACGCCGGCGCGTATGGGCATTTTCGGCCTCATACTGACTCCCCCTCATGCCAAGACCATGATGGACAGCGGCTGGACCAAGAAAAAGATCAAGGACTACATCATAGAGAATGCCCGCGTTCCCATGGACCTGTTAAGACAGTATGGGCCGGGTGTTCGAGGGTCAATCTTCAGAGATATATCCGAAGACCAGGGTGATTCCTTTTCCATCTTTCAGCCCGATCAACGCAACCCCGATCCGGTTCAGGTCTATGTCTTTGGGGGATTCGGTTCCTGGCTGGGGTTTCTGCAGGGGGGGCCGCCGCCCGTAATCAGAAAGGCGGAGCTACCTGCCAACTGGTCGCAACTGGTGTCAAAGTACAAGAATGTTGTTCCGACATATGTGAAGTATTAGGTTCCACGAGAACATGAGATATCCGGCGATATTATCTCCTCACGGTGATATAATAAAAGTAGGCGCAAGGCGTAAGGCACAAGGCTAAAGGTTCCCGAAAAATAAAGTTTAAGGATTTTATTGCTTTTCCCTGCGCCTTACGCCTATGCCCTGGGCCATCTTATTTTGTGCCCGCCAGGACCCTATCATCGCCATCCTGCCGGGTGATTCCCTCCTTGTCCAGCCTTTTCATGAGGGGGAGGATATACTTCCTGCTAAAACCGAAGAGATCTCTTGTATCCTGTATGGAGATTCTTCCCCTGGCGCCCAGGGTCTCGATTATCTCTTTCTTTATTTTTTGATAGTGCTCTGCTTCAAAGAGAATGCCCTCTTCAAGTTCAACGAGCAGGCCCTGCCTGCAGATGAATTGAATGACATTTTCACTGCCAGGGACCAGAAGTGCCAGCTCCTTTTTGGAAGGGGGGTTAGCCGGCCTCTTTTTAAATAGATCAAGGATCTTTGAGACAATCAATTCTTCTTCACGAGATAACCTCGGTTCATGACTGCTTAAAGACAGGTAATTGCCCTTCTGCGTGATCCTGCCGGATTCGGAAAGAGCCCTGATAATCTGATTAAACATCTCCCTGGGAAGTTCGAGAATCCTTTGCATTTCAGCGGAATTTATTCCGATTTCAAGTGGATGCACGGCATGTTCCCGGGCAAGGATTTGAGTCACATTTTCCAATTGCTCCCGCCAGTATGCCGCATCGATTACCCATGGACTGACAAGGACAAGCCTGTTTTCTTCAGTTAGGGAATCCACGCATTCTCCTATCTCGGATCTGGAGTATTCGGAGGCGACCAGGAGGTCTTCATGATTTAAATACCTGTTCTTGGCCGCCTCGGAGAGAATCAACCCAACAAGGCCCAGATTAATTCTCGAACCGAGCAGGGACATGACTACTCCGGCATCCCTGCCCCGGTGTTTCAAGGCAAGGGGGTCAAGCACCATACCACCGCCGATTGTGGCGGGCGGAGAATGCCTCCTTATCACAAAACGATCCCCGATACGGGCCGCCACGGGTTCTTCAAAACGCAGTTGTGCCAGGGCCGATTCACGGGGAGCAAGGGTGTCTTCCTTGATAAACCTGATCCTGGCGGGGATCTCCTTTGTACCCAGATAGATAAGAAGCCTCGCGTTGTTTTTCAAGGATTTTGGAAGGGAGGATGCCAGTTCGACTCTGACATCGATCATGTAGCTCTGTCTTATATCTTCTTCCCGTCCGAAGACGATGTCACCCCTCTTTAGGTCTCTCTTTTGGACGGCAGTAAGATTCAAGGCCACCCTGCTTCCGGGCCGGGCCATGTCTATTTTTTGATTAAAACTCTCCAGGCCGCGAATCCGGCAGCTAAGGCTTCCCGGAAAGACAGTCACCTGCTGTCCCTGATGGAATGAACCATCATTAAGGGTCCCGGTTACCACGGTCCCGCTCCCGGAAATGGTAAATACTCGATCAATATGCAGACGGGGTTTGCCAATATCTTTCCGCCCGCCGCTTTTGAGCGCCAGTTCCTCCAGGTATCTAACGAGTTCCTTGATATTGGTCCCTTGTTTCGCGCTTACCCTGATTAGGGGAGAGTCTTTCAAGTGAGTAGTACTCAGTCTTTGACGTATATCCTCTTCTACCAGATCCAGCCATTCGGGATCAGAGATCTGGTCGATCTTGGTAATAACTACAATCCCGCGCCATATACCCAGGAATTCCAAAATTTGGACATGCTCCTCCGTCTGGGGCATCCAGCCGTCATCCGCTGCAACCACCAGTAGTGCTGCGTCGATGCCCCAGAGACCCGCGATGACGTTCTTCATGAGATCCTTGTGACCGGGTACATCAATAATGCCTGCGACACTGCCGTCGGAAAAGGGCAGCCAGGCAAAGCCCAGGTCTATGGTCATGCCCCGCCTCTTCTCCTCGGGAAGGCGGTCGGGATCAATGGAAGTCAATGCCTTGACGAGGCTGGACTTACCGTGATCAATGTGTCCTGCAGTACCGATGGTGAACATGGTTAATTCCGGGTTAAGCGGTTCATGGTTCAAGGTTAAAAAAAATTTGACAGAAATTAAAGAAATAAATTTCCAGGCCCTAAAATTAATTCGCTGCGCTCATAATTTGAATATCGAAATTATGAATAATCACAGGAGGGTCAAGGGAAACAGAATGGTTATTGAAGGTCAGGGAGATAATTTTCTTGATATTTGAAACCGGTCTCAATATAAACGATATAACTAAATTTAAATCTATTCCTTTTCAAAAATATAGTGTTTACTATGCCGGAATAGAAGTCCGGGAGCCTTGATATGTTTGACTGGGATGTGGTGATTATAGGCGGCGGTCCGGCAGGATTGACCGCCGGTTTGTATCTGAGCCGGGCCAAGAGGCGAACCCTCCTGCTGGATAGGGAGAGTTTCGGCGGCTATATCAAAAATATCGAACTCATAGAGAACTATCCGGGATTTGCCGATGGCGTCTCAGGCGCCCGGCTCGCTTCAGAGATGGTAAGCCAGGCGGAAAAATACGGCCTTCAAATGGAAACGGCTGAAGTGACAGGAATTGATCTCTTCTCCGGCTGCCTCTGGGTGGGCTGCAGTGGCGGGCAGGGTTTCACAACCAGCCTGGTAATAATCGCTGGCGGTTCCCGGCACAAGAAGCTCGGTGTCCCGGGAGAGGAATCACTGGAAGGGAAGGGCGTCTTCAGCTGCGCCTTCTGTGACGGGGGACACTATGCCGGCCGGGTAGTGGCCGTGTGCGGAGGCGGAGACGCCGGTGTTACGGAGGCCCTTTACATGGCGAAGATCGCGTCCAGGGTTTTTCTTATAGAGGCCGAGCCCGGGCTGACCGCGACCGCCATCCTAAAGGACAGGGCCTCAGCAGATCCGAAAATCGAGATCCTGTGCGGCAGGAAGGTGGAGGCCCTGATCGGCAACGACAGGGTCGAGGGGATGGAATTGTCCGACATTGAAAGCGGTAAGAAAGAAAAGATAGAAATTGACGGTGTCCTTGTGCACGTCGGCCTGGAGCCAAATACGGGTTATCTCGAGGATATCGTGCCCCTGGATGGTCTGGGGCAGATTATCGTAAATAGGGATATGGAGACGGAAGTCCCCAATATTCTGGCGGCCGGTGACATAAGGAGCGGCTCACCAAGGCAGGTTGTCACGGCTGTCGGCGACGGGGCTATTGCAGGTATAACAGCCGAAAGGCTCCTTCAAAAGAAATGAACAGTATTAACTACACGGGAATCAGCAAGTAGCTTTAGGCCCGGTGTTTCTCTAAAGGGGGTATTCATAACCAGGCATAAGGCTCAGGGCTCAAGGTAAAACACAACTTCACTTTTCTTTCCCCTGCGCCTTGCGCCCTGAGCCCCTTGGCCCGCCATAGCCTTGGCGACGGCGGCTATGTCCTTATTCTATTCGGTCAATAGCTGCAAGGAGGTATATCATATGTCCGGTGATGAACTTAGGCGGAAGATCGTTGACTTTTACAGGACCTATGAATTTTCAAACCTTATAACCATTGACTCGACAGGGACGCCCAAGGCAAGAATGATGGAGAATCTTGACTTTGGCGACGACCTGGTATGCTGGTTCGGAACGGGGGCCAGGTCCAACAAGGTGAAGGAGATAAGGGCAAACCCGAATGCATGCGTGTTTTTATACCGGCCTCAAGACCACAGCAGTGTCAGTATCCAGGGTGTTGCAACCATAGTCACGGAGCTGGGCCTGCGCAAGGAAAAGTGGAGGGAGAACTGGTCTAAATACTGGCCGGACGGGCCCACCAATGAGGATTTCACCCTGATCAAGGTCGTTCCCAAAAGCATAATATATCTTGACTGGCCGAACCGCAAATATGAGGTCCTGGAGCTTTAAAAATTGTCTATCCCCTTATACCCCATACCCTTTAAGAGGTGCGATCACGGGTAATGCCTTACAACCATCACTTATGACATGCTCTCTATTTTAAGGCAATTTCAGATCATATCTTCCCTTAACCAAAATCCACCATCAAATTACAATTTCGATAATAATGGCGATGAATTTTGGTTAACCCTGGGCACTTGACACCTCCGCGGATTACCATTATTTAATGAGTATCCAGAGAGAGATCCCTTTTCCAATCGGATGAATAACAGGTAATAAATCAATGAAACAGGTAATTTTAGGCACGGCGGGGCACATAGACCATGGAAAGACGGCCCTCATAAAGGCCCTCACGGACATAGACACGGACCGTCTAAAGGAAGAGAAAGAGAGGGGCATCACAATCGAGCTCGGGTTCGCACACCTGAAGCTGCCGAGCGGGCAGCTATTGGGTATTGTTGACGTACCGGGGCATGAAAAATTTGTCAAAAACATGGTGGCTGGCGCCACTGGCATCGATCTTGTCGCCCTTATTATTGCCGCGGATGAGGGAGTGATGCCCCAGACCAGAGAGCACCTGGAGATCTGTCAGCTCCTGAATGTCAGACACGGCCTGGTTGTCCTTACCAAGATAGACATGGTGGAGCCCGACTGGCTCGATCTGGCGAGGGAAGACGTGATCGAGTATCTTTCAGACACTTTTCTGGAAGGAGCGCCCATCCTGGAGGTATCATCTATCAAGGGTGAGGGAATCGAAGAGCTTGTAAAGGCCATTGACAGCCTTGTCCAGGAGATCCCGGAGAGGGATATAGGCAACTTTTTTCGCCTGCCCATTGACCGGGTTTTTACAATGAAGGGCTTCGGCACCGTTGTCACGGGCACCACTATTTCAGGGATTATCAAGACAGGAGATGATGTCACCATTTATCCCCAGGGGCTGACATCCAGGATCAGGGGCATACAGGTCCATAACCGCGAGACAGGGCAGGTGAGCGCGGGTCTCAGGACGGCCATAAATCTCCAGGGCGCTGAAAAGGCCCAGATCCAGAGGGGCGATGTCCTTGCCGCCAGAGATACCCTCAGGGCAACCTTTATGGTCGATGTGGAGCTTGTTCTGCTGCCAGGCATGCCTCGCAGGCTCAAAAACAGGGCAAAGGCACGCTTTCATACCGGCACCACGGAGATAATTTCCACTGTAATATTACTTGATCGTGATGAACTGGAACCTGGCGATACCTGTTTTGCGCAGATCAGGCTTGACAGGCCCACCGCAGTGCTCCAGGGGGATCGCTTTATCTTGAGGAGCTACTCCCCTGTCCGGGCTATTGGCGGCGGTAAGATACTTAACGCCCTGCCTGTCAAAAAGAAGCGTTTCTCAGACGCCGTCATGAGGGAGCTGAAATTATTGAATTCCGGGTCCCTCCAGGAAAAAGCCGAAGAGTTCATACGCATGAGTCAGTTCCAGGGAATAACTGCAGGCGAGCTTCAATTTCTCACGAACTCGAGCAAAAAAAGGCTTGAAGAGGCCCTTAAGGTCCTCATGTCCCAGAAAAAAATCATACTGTACAATCAAGAGACCGACACCTTTATTCATAGGGAGTACCTCGAAAAGGCGAGGGAGGAGATTATATCGAGACTTGATGAATTCCACCGCGACTATCCCCTAAAGGCCGGCCTTGTCAAGGAAGAGCTGCGCTCAAGGACGGCAGGCTCGCGCAATCAGAGACTCTTTAATTTTATCATAGCAAGGATTGTAAAGGAGGGCGGCATTGTCCAGGAAAAGGAGCTTGTCCGCCTCAAGGGACATAGAGTGACCCTTGCCGGGGACCAGGAAAAGATACGTCACCAGATAGAAGAGGTGTATCTCAAGGGCGGACTTCAGCCCCCCTACTTCAAGGATCTGAGGGAAAAGTTTCCTGATAAGGCAGGAGCTGACGTCCTGGAGGTAATGGTAAAGGACGGTCTCCTGGTCAAGGTCAAGGAAGACCTCTATTTTCATCGGGACGCCATGGAGGACCTGAAAAAAAGGTTGGTCGATTTCCTGAAGGAAAAGGGGGAGATAAGCACACCTCAATTTAAAGAGATGACAGGGGTATCCAGGAAATACACTATCCCCATCATAGAATACTTTGACCGCTCCAGGATCACGGTCAGGGTCGGAGATAGCAGGGTATTGAGGAAACAGGGATGACAGACATCTACTCAAAGATAATCGAATCACTTAAAGCAAAGCGGTTTTCGGTCCTCGCGACCATCATCGGCCATACCGGATCGGTTCCCAGGGGCACGGGGACAAAATTTCTGATCCAGGAAGACGGCTCTTTTTTCGGGACCATTGGGGGGGGGCTCCTTGAAAATTCGGTCATTGAAGAATCAAAAAAGGTCTTTTCCTCTCGATCGCCCATACGCTACAGCCGCATTTTAAAAGGAACCGATGTGACAGATAGCGACATGTTGTGCGGGGGTGACGTGGATATATTTCTGGAACCCCTATCCCCTGACAATCCTGACCATCTCCATATCTTTGAAATGATCAGTGGCATGCTGCGAAGGGGAGGAGCAGGACTTCTGGCGACTGTTGTAGATGTTGACCGGTGGCAGGACCCGGCCGTGACCCCTAAGCTGTTTATCCATTCCAGCAGGGAAAGGTCCGGTACCCTCCCGGGACTTCGGGAGATGGAAGAGGGTATTTTAAAGGGGATTGATCAATTGACGGCCGACAGGCAGCCCCGCACAATTGCCTACAGGGATGATGAAGGCAATGAGGTCCAGGTTTTTGTCGAGCCCATGATCTCCAATCCCGTGCTTTACCTCTTCGGCGGGGGCCACGTCTCTTCACAGGTGGCGCCCCTGGCAAACGGCGTGGGATTCAAGGTGGTGGTCATAGATGATCGTCCCGAATTCGCGGACCCTGTCAGATTCCCTGAAGCAGCGGAAGTATATAATTACCCCTATGATGACGTAATGGCGAGGCTGCAGGTCAATGAATCGTCATTTCTTGTGATATTGACCCATGGGCACGCCCAGGACAAGACCGTGCTGGCCCAGTCATTGCGGACTTCAGCGGGGTATATCGGCATGATCGGGAGCAGGCGCAAGGTCTCGATTGTTTACGAGAAGCTCATGAAAGAGGGTTTTACGCGGGAAGATCTTGATCGGGTCCATTCTCCAATCGGAATTGACATAGGCGCGGAGACCCCGGAGGAGATAGCGGTCAGCATCGTTTCGGAGCTGATAAAGGTTAGGGCAGGGGCCTGATCGACAGGGGGAAAATGACATGGCCAATCACAGACACGCATTTGTGGAACAATATGACGGCCTCGTGGGTTTCGGATTCAGTCGCGAAGTCAATGAGAACACCCTTCGTTACTACCTCCAGAAGTTTTCCGATGACGATCATGCGGCCCTGATACTTTCCAGGATGTCCGACCCCGACATGGAGGAGCTTTTTAACCTCCTGGGAAAACTTTTAAAAAAATACCTGACAGAAGAGGAGTATCACAGTCAATTCCTGAAGGATCAGGACTGATCTCCAAAATTTTTCTTATACACGTCCTGATAGGTCCTGAGGGCCTTCTCTCCAAAACAGACAAAGACCACCTTTGTGAATTCTTTATCCACTTCCAGGACCCTTTTGGTCTCCTTAAGGGCGATCTCGGTCGCCCTCTCGAGGGGAAAGCGGTATGCGCCCGTGCTTATTGAAGGAAAGGCTATGCTCTTCACCCCTAGCTCCCTGGCGACCCTGTAGCTGTTCCTGTAACAATTGGCCAACAATTCCTCCTCGTTTCTGTTTCCGCCGGACCATACGGGACCCACCGTGTGGATAACCCACTTTGCCGGGAGCCGGTAACCCTTGCTTGCCCTTGCTTCCCCTGTGGGGCAGCCGCCGATCTTTCTGGTCTCTTCCAGGAGTTCCGGGCCTGCGGCCCTGTGTATGGCCCCATCCACGCCTCCCCCGCCCAGGAGGGAGGTATTGGCGGCATTGACAATGGCATCCACCTCCTGTTTTGTTATGTCCCCTTCGACGATCTGCACTCTATCTTCCATAGCCTATTACCTCCTTGTCATTGATGACCCCATTTTATTTTTATGCCCAAAATTGTCAAATTACGGTACTGTCCGTTGTTTGTTGTCAGTTGTCTGTAGTCAGAACTGCAATGGACGCTGATCAAATTATTGATCCGGATGTTTATAATAAATCCAGGAGTGGAGCAGTACATTGACACCCGGCAATCATTATAATATACATCCTGGGACATACATTTAATAGCCTGGATAATACACATATGAATAAATTGCTACCATTTATAATATTTGCTGCGGCCTTCATCACCCTCTACGGTCTGCTCCATTTCTATTTCTACAGGAAGGTAGTAAAGGCATTTGAGATGAGCGGCTCCAGCCACCTGTTGCTCATTATCATACTCTGCTTCCTCCTCCTCTCTCCCATTATTATCAATATCTCGGCCGGTACGGATCAATTTCTGCTGACCAGGATCCTCGCCTATATCGGTTATATCTGGATGGGCGCCCTACTCCTTTTTTGCTTCATTAACGTCGCAGTGGATATCTACAGGGCAATCATCCATGTCTCAGCACGGATTTCCACCACCCCGGCTCTCTTGAAATGCATTCCCGGAGACAGGCTTGTTCTCATAATATCCCTGCTGATGATCGCCGGAATCGTGATCTATGGAAGGTTCGAGGCGGGTGATATAAGGGTTGAGCACGTCGAGTTCAGGACCGCAAAGATCCCTCATCAGGTTGGAAATCTTAGGGTGGCCCTGATAGCCGACATACATTTCAGTCCTACAAACGGCCTGGGGCTCGCCCAAAAGATCGGCAGGATAATAGAAGAGCAGAATCCCGATCTCCTGGTATCCGCCGGAGATCTCCTTGACAAGGGTGTGCAGGACAAGGAGGGCATTACGGCTGTCTTCAGGAAAATCCCCGTACACTACGGCAAATACGCCACGACCGGCAATCACGAATTCATAACCGGGATCAAGGAGTCAGTTGAATTCACCGAAGAGGCCGGATTCAGGATGCTAAGGAATGAAAATGTCCTTGTGGGCGACTTTCTGAATATCCTGGCGATAGATGATCCTGCGGGAAAAAGATTCGGAGACGGCTATCAAGTCCCTGAATCAAAGGTCCTTGAGGGGTTTTCACCGGATCGATTGAATCTCTTTTTAAAGCATCAGCCCTTGATTGAAAAAAGCAGCCCGGGAAAGTTTGACATCCAGCTTTCAGGTCATACCCATGACGGGCAGATATTTCCCTTCAGCCTGGTTGTATCTCTATTTTATCACTATATGAGCGGCCTGTATAATGTCGGAGAAGGATCCTGTCTTTATGTAAGCAGGGGTACGGGAACATGGGGGCCTCCCATAAGGTTTCTTACCTTCCCTGAGGTCACGGTAATAGATTTCAAACCCCTCGGTCATTAAAAAGACAGCAGGACAAGACATGGAAAGAAATGGAAAAACCGGAATTCCCCGGCTGATCAATGCCTTCAGATACTCCGTTGCCGGTTTTAAGGCGGCCTGGAAGAATGAAGAGGCCTTCCGCCAGGAGACGATCCTTGCGATATTCGTTATCCCCGCCGGTTTATGGCTCGGAACAACCTGCGCTGAACGGGCCTTGCTTGTAGCTATCTACATGATGATTCCCCTTATAGAGCTGATCAATTCGGCTATCGAATCCATTGTCGATCGAATGGGCTCTGAACGGCATGTCCTGGCCGGAAGGGCCAAGGATATGGGATCTGCCGCGGTCTTCCTGATCATCTGCGTCGCTTTGATTGTGTGGTGCCTAATCGCCTACACTCGTTTTTTCACATGATTCCTCAAATATTCTGGTTCCGAGTTTTAAAAATAATGCCATCCATTACTCCGTGTTGTCAATTAAATGGATATTTCTATTCGCTCTTATTATAATGGATAAGACTTGAATCATCGAACTCGTTCAGCCACTAAGACACGAAGGCACTAAGTAGGATTATTATATAATCTTTGGCTTGGTGACTTAGTGGCTGAACTATTCAGGGCAGGTGACCCTGCCTGCCATAAGAAGGTCGGCACGGTGGCCGACCCTACTTCTTGCTGGTTAAGGACATTGTTTACAAGATAACGTTATGCCAAACATAAGAAACTTCAGTATTATCGCACACATTGACCACGGCAAGTCAACCCTTGCCGACCGCCTGATCCAGAGTACGGGACTCGTGGATGAACGCCATTTTCGCGACCAGATCCTTGATGATATGGATATCGAGAGGGAGAGGGGGATTACCATAAAGAGCCATGCCATCACCCTCCCCTACATAAATAACAAAGGAGAGCACTTTGATCTGAACCTGATAGACACGCCCGGACATGTGGACTTTTCCTATGAGGTGTCCCGCGCCTTAGCCTCCTGCGAAGGGGTGCTGCTTGTCATTGACGCGTCCCAGGGGGTGGAGGCCCAGACCGTGGCGAATCTATATTCAGCCATGGAACAGGACCTGGAGATCATTCCTGTCATTAATAAGATCGACCTGCCCTCCGCTGATATTGAGAAGGTCAAGGAGGAGATTGAGGTGGAATTAGGCCTTGATTCCGATCAGGCCATCTCCTGTTCCGCCAAGGAAGGGATAGGCATCGACGCCGTTCTGGAGGCTATCACGGAAAGGATCCCCGCTCCCTATATCGGTCAAAGCAACGATCCATTGAAGGCCCTCATATTTGACGCCCATTATGATCCCTTTCGAGGGACCATCGTCAGCTGCAGGGTCTTTTCCGGCAGCCTGAAGCCCGGCCAAACCATCAGGCTCATGTCCAACAGGGCGAGACACAAGGTCGAGGAAGTGGGCATCTTTCGATTAGAGAGGGAATCCCGCAAGGGCCTCTCTTCAGGGGAGGTGGGCTATATTATAGCGGGCATCAAGACGGTAAGCGACGTCAGGATCGGCGACACCGTCACCCTGGATGAAGACCCGGCGCCCCAACCCCTTCCGGGGTTCAAGGAAGTCAAGCCGGTCGTCTTTTCATCAATATATCCGGTCACTTCTGAGGACTACGGCGCCCTGTCGGACTCCCTTGAAAAGTACAAACTCAACGACGCGGCCTTTGTCTATCAAAAAGATTCTTCCGCGGCCCTTGGTCTGGGTTTTCGATGCGGTTTCCTGGGCCTCCTTCACCTGGAGGTCGTCCAGGAGAGGCTTGAAAGGGAGTTTGACCAGTCTATTATTATGACAGTGCCGTCCGTGGAATACCACTTTGAGCTCACAAACGGCGATAAAGTAAGAATAGATAATCCCCTCTACTATCCGGATCCGTCAGTTATCGACAAGGCCCTGGAGCCTTACATCAGGACAAGCATACTTATTCCTGAGAGATATATGGGGGCGGTCATGGAGCTCTGCCTGGAGCGCAGGGGCGAAAACGCCAGGTTCAACTATCCCACACCCGGCCGCATCGAGATAATCTTCGACATACCCCTGGCCGAGGTGCTGTTCGATTTTTATGACCGGCTGAAGACCGTCACCCAGGGTTATGGCTCATTTGACTATGAGCTGCTGGACTACCGGGAAAACGATCTGGTGAAAATCGATATCCTCGTAAACGGGGAGAGGGTGGACGCCCTTTCCCAGATCGTGCACAGGGACAGGGCAAGGGCAAGGGCCCTGCACGCCTGCGAAAAGCTAAAGGAAGAAATCCCGAGGCACCTCTTTAAGATACCGATCCAGGGCGCAATAGGCGGGACTATCATCGCCAGGACCACCATCTCCCCATTCAGGAAGGACGTAACGGCCAAGTGTTATGGGGGGGACATTACAAGGAAGCGAAAGCTCCTTGAAAAGCAGAAGAAGGGGAAAAAACGAATGAAGATGGTCGGCTCCGTAGCGATTCCCCAGAGCGCCTTTGTCGCGGTGTTTAAGTCGGATTCTCAGTAGT
>CAZGIZ010000076.1:0-20540 GCA_964526655.1 uncultured Desulfobacteraceae bacterium
TATATAAAAGTCAAAGCTCCTATGCCCCAAAAAGTACTCATTTACCGGAAGAACCGAATTTTCTTAACTGTTACTTAATCTTAACATGCCCGAACTTATTGAGAAGTTACTGAAAATGGGCATAACTAACCGAATAATTTGATAAATAATATGCATATTTTTCCTTTTGAAAATTGTACCTGAATTTAATATAATATACCTGATTTTGTACATATATACAAAGAGGGGCGTAGCAATGCAAAATTCTACCTTACACATAAAGGTAAAACCTGAATTGGCCAAAGGGCTAAAGGAGCTTTCCAGGAAGAAGGAAACTTCCGTGGGGGAGTTGGTCAGGCGGGCTGTTACCTCATGTTACCTGCTTGACGGTCACATCGATATTAGTCAGGCAGACGATATTCTACAGAAGATGATAAGGTCCGGTTTCTATTCCCCTGTTCGAAACATTGGCGATATTGTTCAATAGCTAATAAGAAACTAATATGAATAAGGCAACTATTATGAAATAATATAAAATATGTGTAGGGGAACATTCGTGCAAAACCCATATAAATTACGGAATGATAAAGCCCTTTTAAAGGTGTAATTTTTGGACGAACGGTTCCCCTCACGTGAGTGGTGTGCCACAGGGGGCGGTATTTCATGCGGTTTATAAACCGGAGGGAACGACGAAGCACCCCCGGAAAGGGAGGGTTCCATGATTCAAGAATCCCAGGTCTTGTCTGACGAGAAACAGGGGGTAGCCGGTGAGATCTTCGCCCGCCAGAGGGCGGCCTGCCTGGAAAAACCATATCCGTCGTTAACCGAACGCCTGGATATGCTCCGAAAGCTCGAGCACCTGCTGGTGGATAACCAGGAGGAGATAGCTGACGCCATATCTAAGGATTTCGGCAACCGCTCACAACATGAAACCAAGATCCTCGAGATTTTCCCCGCCGTTTCAGGTCTGCGTCATACGCGTCGAAAACTGAAAAAATGGATGAAGGTGCAGCGCAGGCATGTGGCAGTAACGTTCTTTGGGGGCCGCAACCGGGTTATCCCTCAGCCCAAAGGGGTTGTCGGGATCATCGCGCCCTGGAATTATCCCCTCTTCCTGGTGATCAGCCCCCTGACCAGCGCGCTGGCTGCGGGCAACCGCTGCATGATCAAGATGGCGATGAATTCGCGAAGGCTCTGCACGATACTCCATCGACTGTTTTCCGAGGCATTTGACGAAGAGAGTGTCGCAATCCTTCCCGGGGTCTCTTCCGGCGATTTCACCTCCCTTCCCTTCGACCACCTCATCTTTACGGGTTCACCCGCGTCCGGCCGAACCGTGATGAAGACCGCAGCCGAGCACCTGACCCCTGTGACCCTCGAGCTTGGCGGAAAATCCCCTACCATCGTCTGCGAAGATTTCGATCTCAAACAGGCGGCGGAACGTATTCTCTACGCAAAGTTTATGAACGCGGGGCAGACCTGCATTGCCCCGGACTACCTTTTCCTGCCCGAACAGATGGTGGATGATTTTGTGGAAATGTCCAAACAGATCATGCAGCACCGCTTCGGTGAACTTGCATCCGCAGACTATACATCCATCATAGATACCAAAAGCTACAATCGTCTCGTGGCGGCCCTGGACGACGCCCGTTCAAAAGGCGCCTCCCTTGTAACCCTTATCCCCGGCCGTGTATCGGATAACGAGCTAAGGAAAATTCAGCCCATGATCGCCCTCAATGTTACGGAAGAGATGGAACTGATGCAAAGGGAGATCTTCGGCCCGATTCTGCCCATCAAGACCTACAAAAATATCGACGAGTGCCTCGCATACATCAACAGGCACGAACGGCCGCTCGCCCTCTATCTGTTCACGAAAGACAGTTCCCTTCAGGAAAAGGTATATATGAATACCATGTCGGGCGGTTTGTGCATCAACGACTGCGCCATGCACGCTGCACAGCACGACATACCCTTCGGCGGGGTCGGTAACAGCGGCATGGGTCATTACCACGGCTACGAAGGCTTTGTGGAGTTTTCCAAGCTCCGCCCCATATTCATACAGGCCAAAAGGCCCTTGGGGGCCTCTTTTCTATATCCCCCCTATGGTAGAATTTTCAGGATGATGTATAACATGCTCATCAAAATTCGGTGGTTTTGAGAGGATCCATAAGGTGGGGACATAGGGGTCAGCATCCTGCTTTGCCTTCCATAAATCTAATATCAAAGGGACACTTTCATTATACAGCTAATCCTATTTTGCGAAAATGGGGGTCGGTGCCCGACGCGGGACCATGGGAATCGAGGAGTTGGCCGTCCCGCCAAAAGACGCGGGAACGACCAACTCCGAAGACCGACACCGAAACGGTGAGAAAGGGCCGTTTCCGGATGAAGACTACTTATTCTTCTTGGCAAATTCGATAATATCAGGGATTTTTTCAAAAATTTTATCCAACGGCCCCTTCTTGTCCGGGATCCCTTCCACCCGGACACCGTCTTCAGTAAAGACGATCACCCCCACGGGCCTGACCTTTGCACCGCCGCCGGAGCCCATCCCGATGCCTTTGCCTTTATGCCGATTATCCTTTTTATCCCTGCGGGGACCAAACTGTTGATCACCTTCTCCGCCGCCGCCGCCGAAACCGATGCTCACTCTCGAGAGCGGTACGATCCTGACGGACCCCAGTTCGACCTCCTTGCCGACGACTACGTCGCTTTTGGCCGTATCGGACAGGGTTTCCATCACTTCCTGGAGTATTTCCATTACATTTTCCATAATATCCTCCCTTATTCCTATTTGCCGAGCGTCTCGATTCTCACGTCATCGCCGTCCACTACAACCACGGCAACGGGGACAGCCTTCGCGCTTCCGCCGACACCGCTGCCCGTTCCCTGACCATCCTGTGGGTCGCCATTCTCCCCGCCTTCGCTGGTTCCGCCCCCTCCGCCGAAGTTAAGGCTCAGTTCGCACAGGGGTAGGACATGGCGATTGCCGACCGATATGGGCTGTGAGGCTATGGCATCACTTTTGGCCATGGTTTTAAGACGCTCACCGATCATAGATATTATTCCTTTTACATCCATCATGATTAAACCTCCTTTGTTTAAGCGCGGGCCAGGCCACGGATCATGACACGGGTCTCTTTCTCAAGGAGCAGTCCCAGGGCGACTAATCCGAGATAACCGATAATCAGAGTGGCCTGTACCATTGCATTCAGGTTAATGGTTTCATCGTCATACACACAGTTTATTGACAGTCTAAACCGGTCTTTTGAGACCCGCAGCAGTTGAAACAAAAGACCTAACCGCGCGGTGTCCGCCGGGTCCGGAAGGCCGATCCTTCCGACGATATATCCCTTTAAAAACAGGGCCCGGGCAAATTTTTGGATAATCGTGGCAACCCTTTGAAAATGTTGTTTTATCCATTGAAACATGCCCGTGGCTGAAACCCTTTTCTTTCTGGCTTTCTTCTCCTCTTTTTCCTTTTTCAATGATTTGATTGAAAAACCCCATATCCTGATACCCGAGACAAAGATAGTAACAGGTCTGCCATGAACCGCGATGACGGTGATAAGGCCGAAGGCCCAATCCATTTCCAGTTCGTAGTTCAGTCCTTCCCGGTCATCCACCAGGCCCTTGAGCCTCACACGAAAGGGCACTATGAGGAGCAGGAGTAATATGGAGCCTACAACTATACCGATCCATGTTAATAGACTTATCAGCATAACAAGACCTCACCAGAGCCTGGATAGGGCGATTTTCCATAAAGGCCTTTTGGGAGACCTGATGGAGTTGATTCCTTTTCGGGCAGGCGCCCGCAATGGACCAAGGGAATAGCTGACCGTATTAATCCCTGAGAAGGAATCCTTTATAACACCGGTGCCCCCTGAAATCCCTGAAAGGGCGTACCTGGGCCAGGAAAGGCCCAGCTTGAAGGCGTCTGCTATCTTGCCGAACCCTGACCTTTCCCTATACTCCGGTTTTTCAACGATCTCCCTCTTTTCCCGCATCAGTGATTTCTCAATCCTGTTAACCAGACCCGGAGGCGGCTCATGGGGCGGGATATCCCTGAGCAGTTCTTTCATGAACAGGACCTCCCGGAACTCTGTTGCCACATCTTCCTTTAACAGTTCTTCTTCGAAACGTTTTGTGTCTTCGTCCGAAAGGACACCGTTCAGATAGTCCTCTATGCGATCGTCTAAAGAATTCTTCATAATGTTGATCCCTCACTCATTAATGGCGCTAAAAGTATTTTTAACCGGCCCCGTGCGCGATATAGTCTTGTCTTCACAGTCCCTACCGGCATGTTTGTCGATTCGGAAATTTCACTATCGCTGAATCCTTCCCGGTAACGCATAATGACCAAGGCCCTGTCCTGTGCAGAGAGTTGGTTGAGGGCCATGATGACTTTTTCAGATGTCTGCATGTTGTTCACCCGGTCCTCAGGGTTTGGGCCATCTTCATCACTTAGCCCATTTTCAAAGAGCTCCCGTTCCCTTTCGGTGGTCAACTTGATCCTGGAAAGCCGTTTAAGACAACTGTTATAGGTGATCCGCGCCAGCCAGGGCGCCAGGGGCCTGGTCGGATCATGGCTTGAAATGGACCTTGAAACGTTCATGAATACCTCCTGACTTGCGTCTTCTGCCTCCTGCCTGTCCTTGAGCATGCGCAGTGAGATCCGGTAGACAAGGGGGGTGTAATTCCGGACCAGATAGCGCCAGGCCTCGGGCCTATTTTGCCTGCAACCTCTTGATATATCGGCATCTGTAATGCCACGCGCGTCCATCAATATTCCTGCCCTTTACCTGTTAATATCCTTAAATTGCAGAAACGGTTTCAATATTTTTATCAAATTAGAATAATTTTCTTCTCACGATGCAATAATCCGCGTGCCTATTACGTCTCAGATTTTGAAAAATATAAGTTATCGGTAAAAAATGAAACCATTTTTAAGGGTTATGGATATTAACAGATAAAAGGCCAGCATATTAAAAAGATAACAGGGAAAAAGGAGCATAATACCATGTTTGAGAGAATCCCCCATAACAGTGCGGATATCAGCGGTGACCTGAAAGTAAAGGAATATGCCCTAAGCCATGAGAAGCACGGCCTGACCCAGTTCATGGCCTTTCTGAATGAACTTGCCCGACAGAAAAAGCGAAGGCAATTACTCAAAGTCGGCCGTTTTCTGGAAATCGGATCAGGCCCCGGATTTCTCACAAGAATAATGGCCGACCGCTTCCCGCAGGCTGAGATCAACGCCCTTGAGCTGTCGCCCCATATGATAGCCATGGCAAAAAAAGTAGTCAGCCGGACCCAGCCGTCTTCCCGGGTGAGATTTATCGAAGGCAGCGTGGACAACCTTTGTTTTATGGCACATCTTGGGAAATTTGATCTTGTCTATTCGACCTTTTCCCTGCATCACTGGGAATATCCCGTAAAGGCCATAAAGTCCATGTACCACGCATTAAGAAGGGGGGGATTAATGATGCTGCATGATCTGAAAAGGGTCTCCTGGCTCTATTCTTTGCCCTCACAAGACGGGTTCATCAGTTCGATCCGTGCAGCATACCGGCCTGCAGAGATAAAGAAGATGATGGCCCTGGCCGGGATAAAAGATTTCAGGATAAAAACACCTTTTCCCTATTTCTGGCATACGATTTTGATCGAAAAGTAAAAAATCTCTTTGCTTCACCTTCCATAAAGCCTTTTGCAATTGAAGACTCGGACATCCTCCGGGAGCGGGACCAAAAACCTTTGAGGAACTTAAGGAAAAGAGATCTTTGATCATTGTGCCAAGTTCGGCCCTGGAATCCATGAACCTCGGGGCCATCGGCGGACTGGCCGCCCTGGCCGAGAGTCAAGCAGGTAAAAAGATGAGGCCGGAATAGCGTGATAGATATGTGGCCCTTTTCAGAAAAAAGTGATAAATTAATCCTGATTGGAAGCTTGGAGGAATAATGGAAGAGCCTGTTTGTTATAAAAAACTCCAGTCTATTCAGATTAGGGCGGTGATCAAAGGTATCATTGCCGTCAACTCTTTGATCTGTATGCTGTCCCTTTTTTGCATAATCTTCGCATTTTCATCCCCATCCTATGGGCTCGAATTAGGGCTGAAGACCGGTTCGGCAAAGGGAATATCCAAAGTTTTGAACAGTTACAGGGCAAAAGGGTCGCTGTGGGGTCCCCTGATAGCGGAACCCGATTAACCTCCTATCTCATGTTTAACCTTTCCGGGATCAAGCCTGCAAAAGAAATAGAAATTGGCGATCAGGAGGCCCTCGATGCCTTGATAAGCGACCAAATTGACGCTATGATCCAAGTTGCGGGTTACCCTGTTAGGCTCTTCAAAGAATTCGGTAATCCGAGTGGTTTTCACCTGATACCTCTTACAAACAAAAGGATACTCGAGCTATACAGCCCTTCACTGATACCAAGAAAAACATACCAGTGGCAGAAATCATCTATTGATACTGCGGCAGTGAAAGCCGTTCTGATAACAATTGATTATGATGGAAATGTCTGTGACCTGATCGGGAAACTCGGAGAGACTATCACCAACAACATCGATTGGCTTAGACAAAACGGTCATCCAAAATGGAAGACCGTGGATCTGGATTTCAAGATGCCTCGATGGAAAAGGTCCACATGTATCAAAGGCCCTCAATAGTTAATAATGAGGGCCTGGATGGTGGTTGATGGGGACCCGGGTCACAGGCATTCGGTTGTTCCGGATTTACCGTGTGACTGTATTTAAGACTCGCGTATCTGGGCCGAAGAACGCCCGAGCCACTCTATTGCCTCCTCGATATTCCTGAAGACCTCGACCTCGATCTGAAGATTATCGACCTCCGAATATGCCTGAAACATCTTAGCCAAACCAAAATTCAAGTCCCGGGGAAAAACTAAAGCACTCCTGCCACCAACTCTTAAATGGGAGTAGGCCTTTACTTTTCGGACAGCGGACAAGATATCATCCTTTTGCCATGGGGCAAGGTCCAACCTGGTAGCGTCCCAAAGAATCAGGCTCATGATTGGGCCGGAATAGTAGCTGTCTATGGAATCGCATACGTCCTGGACGGTGATTGATCCTTCTGCCGTGAATATGGCCAGATCTTTTTCTTCGTATACCTCAAGTGTAATATTCGACATTAAATCCTGCCTAAGGCCTAAAAAATAGAATACCCCGCTCTCGTGCCAGGAGAAGGGGGGCTGTTGTTTTTCTAATCCATCCTGAACCTCCACCCAGATTAAGAGTTGTCGCTATATTCAGGAAAGCATGCTAATATAATTTAATTTTCTTAATTTTTTATTATTTATCATGTAAAATTTATAAATGCAATAAAAATTGCATTTGGCGCAAAGAGCAGGGCACGAGGAAAGAATTTTATCTCTTGATTCAGGCGAAACCGGTATTAACATTCTATAAAGTTAAAATTAGTAGATTCACAAGATGATTGTCCGCGGAAACAAAAAGGAGGTTATTATCATGTATAAGCGTTTTATGATTCCACCAATTTTACTCTGTTTAATCTGGATTTTTGCAGGCGCTCCCCTGGCGGCCGCCCAGGACCAGGCGCAGACAGGTGATCAAAACACCTATGGATGGCAATTAATGACGCCCCAGGAAAGGGATGAATACCGTGCAAGGATGCGTGAAATGAAAACCGAGGAAGAGAGGGAGGCCTTCACTCCAAAAGATCAGCAATAGAATAAGCAATAGGAGGGATACCAATGGATTACGACGGCCTGCTGGACCTGGTAAAGAAGAGACGGAGCCTACGGCGCTTCAAACCCGACCCAATTCCTGAGGAATACATAGAAAAGATCATTGATGTTGCCCGGTGGGCCCCATCCGGATTCAATATGCAGCCATGGGAGTTCGTGGTGGTCAGGAAACAGGAATTGAGAAAAAGGATCGCCGATCTGTTAAGTGAAAACCGGGCGATCAACAGAAAATTGGAGGCGGCCCGGGAAAAGTGGCAGGGGAAGCCCTGGAAGATGACGGGCCTCGTGGAGGGGGAGATGGATTACACCACGGCGCCGGTATATATACTACTCTTCGGCGACCCCAGGACCTGCGCGGGACTCCCCATGTACATCCGGCATGATCCCGGAATGCGACAAACAATCTATTTGGCCGGATTAGCCAATGCCTTTATTTACATGCACCTGGCGGCCACCACCCTTGGCCTGGCAACCCAGTGGATCTCGGCGGTCCAGACATCCTATGCCCACTGCATGATAAAGGACCTGTTGGACATACCCATGGAATTGGAGGTATTCGACATGATAGCCCTGGGCTACCCTGCCATCAAACCAAGGCCCAAGCTCATGCGCGATCTGGATGAGATGGTACATTACGACGACTGCGGCCAGGAAAACTTCAGAAATGAAGAACAGGTAAAGGACTTTATAAAGCGGGCCAGGAACTGGAATATCGGCAGCCACAGGAGGGCCTGACCCGGCTGAGTCTGTTGGAATTTTTAAAGAGATATCCATTTTCCAAAAAGGTCATATCCTCGCCTGATTAGGAGAACTGATTCAGGAAAAATGAAGCCGTGCCTACACTTTTGAACGTTACCAAATGATTGCCTTCCGCGTCTATTACATTCAAAATCATCTTATTCCTCTCTCTCAAGTTCAACATATAAGAGCTATTAGGTCATCCTGACCTCATCACTATATGTATGCCCAAACAGCAAAAAAATAGGATATAGAATCCCCAGATCATGTCTGAAATTTACCGACCAATCCGGTCAGCTCTTCGGCCAAGCTGCTCAATTCCTTGGCATTAAGATTAATCCGGGCGCTACTGCCGGACATCTCTCCCGTGGCCTGGTTTACATCATTGATATCTCCTGCAATTTCAACGGATACCGTACTGCTCTGTGCCACCTTTTCATTGACCTCCTGGATCCCGGTTGAGGCCTGGGCCACATTTTCGGCTATCCCTTTAGTGGTTACGGACTGTTCTTCAACGGCCGATGCTATGCTGGTGACTATCTCATCCACGTCTTTTATAACATTCAAGATCTGATCAATCTCCGATACGGTATCCGCCGTTGAGTCCTGTATCCCCTGTATCTGACTCTTAATCTCCTGCGTTGCTTCCGCTGTCTGTCTTGCCAATTCCTTTATCTCATTGGCCACCACGGCGAAGCCTTTTCCGGATTCCCCGGCCCTCGCAGCCTCTATAGTCGCGTTCAGGGCCAAAAGATTTGTCTGTTCAGATATCTCGGTTATTACCGCGGTAACTTTCCCTATCTCAATGGCAGCCTTGCCCAGTGCATCTATCTTGACAGACGCGTCCTTGGCCCTTGAAACAGCCTCATTTGTGATGTTACTGGCCTTTTCCGAGTTACTGGCGATCTCGTTGATGGTTGCCGTCATCTCCTCGGCAGATGCGGAGACCATGCTGATGTTGGTAGAAGCCTCTTCCATGGCGGCTGCCACGGAATCCATGTTGGAACTCATGTCCTGGCTGGATGAGGCCACGTTATTTGTCTTTCCGGACATGTGTTCGGCCCTTTCCGACATCTCGTCTGAAAGGGTGGATAGTTCGGAAGACGACCTATGCAGGGTCTTGGCGTTCCCCGATATCTTCTTTATTATGTTCTGAAGGGTCTCTATAAACCGGTTAAACCATTGGGCCAGTTCACCCATCTCGTCCCTGTTCGTTATCTCTATCCTCGCGGTCAGATCCCCTTCTCCTTCGGCTATATCCTTGACCCTTTCTATGACTCTCTTGATGGGTGTGATGATGGATCGGGTAAATAAAAGACCAATCGTCACGATTGCCGCAATACATATTAACGAGATAAGGGTTATCTTCCATTTCAGCGTATTCACCGCCTTAAAGGCCTCGGCCTCATCGATCTTGGAGACGATAACCCAACTCAGGCCTTCTATCTTCAATGGATCATAGGAGACAAGCTGATTTTTTCCATTAGAGGCATAGATTTCGGATCCTGCCTCACCTGCGAAGGCCTTGTCCAGAAAGGGCAGGGATATCTCACTGCCAATATTTTGACTCTTCCCTTTCTCGCCCTGAAGGACAAGGTCGGTGCGAAAAGAGGTCTTCCCCCCTGTTTTTCCTACTATGTAGGTCTCGCCGGTTTCCCCCATTCCCTCACGTCTGTCAACAATGGTATTTATCTGCTTGTTAGTCAGTTTGAGGGCAAGTATACCCAAGCCCTCACCTTGCGAGGATACGAGACCGCCAGTAAGATGGCCCCTAAAAAATGGCACAATGATAAAGGAGACATGCTGGTTATTGGAAGGGGGGTAGGGTTCAAAATCCTGAATAAGTGGGGCTTTTAAACCCTCTGTGAAGCCCTTGCCCAGGCCAGTGTCTTTTAATGAGCCGGTTAGGACATTCTGGCCGAGGTCGGATTCCATCTTAAATGAATAGACGATTTTTCCTTCCTTAGTGATAAGCAACAGGTCATAATATCCGTATTCAGATATAAAGTGCCCCAGGGTTTTTCCATAGTTTTCATTAGTGTATTTATAGGCATCCTTTGATATGCTTCCATCCGCATTGAATGAGTTTACAAACCAATCCATGGTCTCAGGGAGTGAGGCATTTTCAGAGAGGACGTTCATGTCGCTTCTGCATTTATTATAAAATTCTTCTACCTGGGCCTTTTTTATTACCTGAACGGTCCTCAATTTTTCAAATGCCTGATCTTTAATCACCTCACTTGACTCATTTAAGGAGATTATCCCTATTATGGAGAAGGGTATAACCCCCACAGCCAAAAAGGAGATCAGAAGTCTGATTTTTATTCTGATGTTTTTTAGCATTTTAATCTCCTGTTGATCCCTTCTTTTACATACATTTTATGCAAAAAATATGCCCAAATCGAAATATGAGTGGAAAAGTGGGTAGTGTCCTAATTTTGAATCATCAATTGATGTGATTCCTTAGAGCCGATATCATCTTTTCGGAATTACCTTATATTTATCCGCTTTGGGCAACAGCCCGTCAAGGGCTGCCCCCGTGCCTTTCAGAATGTGTTCGACATGATAGCCCTGGGCTACCCGGCCATCAAACCGAGGCCCAAGCTCATGCGCGATCCGGATGAGATGGTTCATTACGACGACTGCGGCCAGGAAGACTTCAGGAATGAAGAACAGGTAAAGGACTTTATAAAGCGTGCCAGGAACTGGAATATCGGCAGCCACCGAAGGGCTTAGCCAGAGGATTTCCCGGGGCCTCTAAACAGAGGCCCCGGTTAAGCGAAGCGAACAAAGCTTCACACCTGTTAGTAGATGTTGCGCAATGGATAGAGACCCACGGGTACCACCTTTCCCTTCTGAACCTGATCAACACGGATCTTATCAACGCCCTCGATGTCGCCAGGACCGTAGGTAAGGGGCGTACTGCTGATGTCACCGGTTTCAAGGTTTTTGATCTTGAAGAAGCCCTTCTCCAGGACATCTTTCCGCGTGAGCTTGTCAACGGGCACCTGCTGCATGGCAAGCCGCAAGGCCTCAATCTGGATCATGGCCTCGAGGATCCCCGCTTCATACATGATGTGGGTAACCCGCTTATCGGGATGATACTTATCCTGCAGGTCGCTGCAGAACTTTATCCCGGGTGTGCCGAGGTCATTCATGGGGCGGAAGCTCCCGGCGCAGACATAGCCGTCACCAAGCTCACCCATGGCCTCGGCAAGCACGGCTGCGTGACCCGGCGCGCCGACACCAAAGGTCATTTTGTAGGGCTGAAAGGGTCCCATACCCAGCCTGACCATCTCCTTCACAGTGGGCTGTGAGCCGGGGTTGATCATAACGCCGAGGGCAAGGTCAACACCGTTTTGCTTGAGCCACATGAGCTGGGTTGTCGGGGGAGAGGTAGGCACCAGGGGCACATACTGGGTGCCCACAAACTCATAGCCTATCTTCACAAGATACTCCTTCATTTTGGGTATCTCTATGGACCTGCCCATGGCGTTGTCGGCGGTCAAATAGGCAACCCGCGGTTTCCTCGCTTCCTTCCAGCTCGCTTTAAACCAGTCGGCGATGGCGGCACAGGAATCCGTATAAATGGGGTAATAGGTCAGGCAGCTTTGAGGAGGTGTCAGGTAGTAGGGCCCTGTGGCCATGCTCGTGGCTCCCATATGGTCCTCCCAGTACCTGTCCTTGAGGGCCAGCGCTATGGGCGAACCCGATATCCTGGCAACCAGCATCCCCATGGCCTTGAGCTCCTCATAGATAGTGATCGCCTTCGGCGGTTTTAGCTCATCATCCCGCCACAGCACCTCCAGCGGTATATCGGCGGGCCATTTTTCCGTTCGCCAGGGAGCCAGATTTTTTGTCTCGTTGACATATTTGACAAAGTCCTCCATGGCAGCCAGCACCGCGGCGGAATCCTCGGCAAAGGGCCCGGTCAGCGATTGGGTCCCGCCCACATAGAGTGGCTTTGCGCTGACAACGGGGGCATTAAGGCCCGAAAAGGCCGCCAGCATAATGATCGCCATTGCTATAAAAGCCGGTTTCATTTTTGACATTTTTCCCCTCCTTTTCTGTTATTTGGTTTAGTTGGTGCTCATCCATAAACTAACGTTTCTGGATTCGCGCTTTCAGCGACAAGCATTCTGCACTCAGTAAAAGACATTAAAAACAAAGGGTCGGCTGACTGCTGATCGCTGACCGCTGAAGGCTTAACCCGGAAATTAGTTATTTCGAATGGGCATTGTTATAATAACCCCCACTAATCTCCAATTCGAATCCTGCATCACCCCCTTTCACTCTATTCCTCTCTTGAAAAAGGCCACAGCCTGAAATAATCCTTTATCATCTCCCAACTGTGGGCAAGCCCCCGGGGTTCAAAAATCAGGAAGATGATGATTATCAATCCGTGGGAGATGAGGGCCAGGGATGCGGCTGCCTGTGGGGCGACAGCCGCTGACAAAATAGGGCCCACCATCGTGACCAGCTCATCCAGAAGCCTGAGGGCCACCGCGCCGAAGATGGCCCCTGTAGTATTGCCCATTCCCCCCACGATCAGCATCCCCAGATACCAGACGGAATCAAAAAAGGGAAACTGGTCCGTGCTGGCGAAGCTGTAATAGTGAATGAGCAGTGATCCGGCCACCCCGGCATAGACACAGCCTATAAAAAATGCCTGCAACTTGTAGCTCCACAGGCTGATGCCCATAACCTCAGCCGCCAGGTCGTTGTCCCGGATGGCGATGAAGGCCCTGCCAGCCCTGGTTCGAATGATGTTTTTGGCCAGCAGCGTGCCCAGGCAGGCCAATATCAAGGTCAAATAGAAATAGCTGGCCTTGGAGCTCAGGGAGATAGGCCCTATCATGGGTCTGGGTATGCTTAAGCCGTCAGGCCCGCCTGTGACGCTGCGGAGCTGGATGATGGTCCAGATGATGATAAAATGGGCGGCTATGGTCGCCATGATGAGGTAGAATCCCTTGATCTTCAGGGACGGGAGGCCGAAGATCAGGCCCGCGATGCCGGCGGCCAGAGCGCCGGTTGGGAGGGCCACCCAGAAGGGCCACCCTAATTTGGCGCACAAAACAGCCGAGGTATATCCGCCGACCGCCATAAAGCCGGCGTGCCCCATGGAGATCTGGCCGCAGTATCCGGTCAGGATATTTAGCCCGTGGACGCTGATTACGGCAATTCCCATCATAGTCAGTAGGGTCAGCATCCTGTCGCTTAAAAATAGGGGGCTGGCCAAAAGAACAACGAGGAATGCAGACAAGATCCCCCATTGCAGTTTGGAGTGAAAAACAGCCATATCCTGGGCGTAATTTTCGTGAAATGTCCCTGTGCTTAAGCCCATTTATTAAACCCTCTCTATCCTGGCCAGGCCGAAGAGCCCGTGCGGCTTGAAGATCAGCACTATGATCATAACAATAAAGGGAAATACCTGGGCCAGTCCTCCCCCTGGCAATAGCGGATCCAGGTACCCGGCAGCAATGTTTTCCAGCATGCCAAGTATTATCCCGGCCACAATGGCCCCACCTATGGAGTTCACCCCGCCAAGCAGGACCACCGCAAAGGCCTTGAGACCGACATTGGCGAGATCCATGTTCGCGCCGGATACCCCTCCCAGCAGGATGCCGCCGATCACACCGACGACACAGGCGATGGCCCATGAGACGGCATAGACCGTGGTTGCCCTGATACCCATACTCTGCACCACCTGCAAATCCTCGGCAGTTGCCCTCATCGCCAGCCCGATCTTGGTGTAGCGAAATAGAAGCATTAGCACGGCCACGCATATAACGGACACGATGAGCCCGATCAGGGACTCCGATGGTATTGATATCTCGCCCACATTCAGGGTTATGGTCGGGAGTAATCCGTGGTAGGCCTTATATTCGGCGCCCCAGATCAGCGTTGCCAGCCCTCCTAATATCGTGGCAAGGGCTATGGTCACCATGATTACGGCGAGCACGGGCTCACCCAGAAGGGGGCGCAGGATAAGGCGTTCTATTATTAAACCCATTACGATTGCCGTGGCTATCGCCGCTGCAAGGGCGGCCCATATGGGCATATGGAAGGGCACAAGGAATGTATAGCCCAGGTAACCTCCAATCAACACAAAGTGACCCTGGGCAATGTTAAAGACCTCGGAGCACTTGAGGATGATCACAAAGCCGATCGCGATCAGGGCGTAGACCATGCCCTGGGCGAATCCGGTTACAATTAGTTGCAGAAAGAAGGTCATCAGCAGGCTCCTCCAACAGGCTTGATCCTAATCACGGTCCTTATTGTTTCCATTCGCCCGTCGCTGTGCCCGACCCGGGCTTCCAGCATCACCTCGCCCTTTTCGCCGTAGACGGCGTCAATGAGTTCACGGTAGCGTTCTTTGAGGAAAGCCCTTCTTAGTTTCCTTGTCCTGGTCAACTCCCCCTCATCCGGGTCGAATTCCTTGTGGAGATTGACGTATTTCTTGATCCTGGCACCTGCCGGCAGATCTTGGTTTATTCTGACAATATCATTCTCCACCAGCCCGTAGACCTCCGGCTTCTGGGAAAGTTCCGCAAAGGTCCTAAAGGATAGGCTCCTCTGCCCGGCCCACCTGCTGACATTATCGTAATCGATGATAATGACCGCTGAAACATAGGCCCCGTCCGGGCCCGCCAGTGCCCAGGCATCCTTTATATAGGGACTGAACCTGAGCCGGCTCTCGATTAATTGGGGGGTCAGTTTATCACCGCCTGCCAGCTCAACAAGGTCCATTACCCTGTCCATAAAGACAATATGCCCGTCCTCCCTGATGAAACCGCTGTCCCCGCTGTAAAACCAGCCGTCTTTAATGACCTCAGCGGTCCTTTCCGGGTCCCCATAGTAGCCGACAAAGAGACCGGGCTGCCGGTAAACGAGCTCCCCGTCACCGGTTACTCTTACCTCCGTCCCTTTGTGGGCCGGACCCACCGTATCCGGTCGGATATCATCATTCCTGGCGCAGGTTAAAGCCCCTCCCTCAGTTGATCCGTAAAGGCTTTTTAGGGGGAGATTCAGGCCGTGGTAAAACCTGAAGGCATCCGGGCTGAGCACGGCTCCCGTGGTGTAACAGATCCTGGCGTTTGACAGGCCCAGGCTCCTTTTGATGGATCTAAAAAGCGTCAAATCGGCCAGGAAATAGAGCATCCTCTGGAGCAGGCCGGGCCGCTGTTTTTTAAACTTCAGATCGGCCGCCCTGGAGCCGATCGGCATGAGCACGCGAAAGGCAAATCTCTTGAGGGCGTCTGATTCATTGACACGCGCCAGCACCGCGGCGGCCTGGCCCTCCCATAACCGGGCCCCGTAGATAACAATGCTCGGCCTGGTCTCCTCTGTATCCCGTTGCTGTGTTTCCGGTGATTCCGCAAAATTAAGGGTGTTTCCAGAAAGGAGATGACAGCCTATTCCGAACCATTGTTCATTGATCCAGGCCGGAGGCAGGTAGGGAACGACGTTATCACTTTCCTCCCAGGGGTCGAGCTGCAGGAGATAATCTGCGCTGGCCTTCATGGTCCGGTGGGTATGGACTGCGCCCTTGGGTGCCGATCCCATGGTCCCTGAGGTGTAGACAATGGCGCAGATATCATCGGCCCTGCCTGATTCCACATTCCGCTCAAAGGTCCCCGGATGTTTCCCTTCGTATTCCTCCCCCAGGTTAAGGACCTCCCTGTATCCGGCCAAGACAGGGTCATGGTAATGGGCTAATCCCTTGTAATCCCAGTAAATGACCTTTTTGAGCAGGGGAAGCTCGTCCTTGATCTGGAGAAACTTGTCAACCTGCTCCTGATCCTCAACCAGGGCAAATCCGGCCTCGGAATCTTCCGCAATGTATCTTATCTCCGAGGGCGTAAGATCCGAATACAACCCCACGGAAGCCCCATGATTGGCCTGGGCGGCCAGCTCGGCATAATACCACTCCGGGGCATTGTCCCCGATGATCAGGACCTTGTCTCCGGGTTCAAATCCCAGGGAGAGCAGGCCAAGGGCCAGATATTTCACGCTGATATAGTAGTCCTTCCAGGTATAGGGCTGCCAGATGCCAAAATGTTTGTGGCGAAGTGCCCTCCGGCTGTCGCCATACTTTTCATAGTTGAACCTGAGTATCTTGGGCCAGGTATCTCCCTTTTCTCTATTGACCTGCTCCATTCCGATCGTCATCTCTCCATGCCCTGTCATCAGGCAAGCCACCTCTTCTTTCGCCGGTAGTGCTTCACTTCGCGATAGCTCTTATGTGAACCACGGGACGACAGTCCCATATAGAATTCGCGGACATCCTCGTTATCCCTCAGCTTCTCGGCCGGCCCGCCCATAGCCACCCTGCCGTTCTCAATGACATAACCGTGGTCTGCGATGCCGAGGGCGGCTATGGCGTTCTGCTCCACAATGAGCAATGACATCTCCTGCTCGGCCCTGATCCGCCCTATGATCTTGTAGATCTCTTTGACCATAAGCGGGGCAAGACCGAGGGAGGGCTCATCAAGGAGCATGAGCTTGGGACGCGCCATTAGGGCCCGGCCTATCACCAGCATCTGCTGTTCACCGCCGGAGAGATAGCCGCTCATCTGACGGCGCAGGTGTCTGAGATTGGGAAACCAGTTAAAGACCATTTCCAGATCCTTCCTGACCCCGCCCCGGTCTCTGCGGCAGTAGGCCCCTACGAATAAATTCTCCTCAACACTGAGATGTTCGAGGACCCTTCGTCCTTCCATGACCTGGGTTATGCCCATAACAGCGATTTTTTCAGGGCCGTATCCGTCTATCCTCTTTCCATCAAAATCAATGCTGCCTTCAGTGACCTCTCCCTCCTCCGTCTTTAACATCCCTGATATGGCCTTGAGTGTGGTCGTCTTGCCCGCCCCGTTTACTCCTAATAACGCAACGATTTTGCCGTCACTGACCTCCAGGGATATGCCCCGCAGCACCTGAATGACATTCATATAAACAACTTCGATATTTTTGACTTCCAGCATGTTGTCAGATCCGCTCCAGTTTTGTCCTCTCGACCGACCTTTCCTATTCTTCCTGTCCCAGGTAGGCGCTGATTACCTTGGGATTGGTCTTAATCTCGTCTGGACTGCCCTCGGCGATCTTGCGGCCGAAATCAAGGACGATAATCCTGTCCGCGATATCCATGACCACTCCCATATCGTGTTCGACGAGGATGATGCAACGAATCCCGTCCCTCAGAACGGGCGTATCAGGGTATGTGTCTCCCTGGCCCTCGAATATATCAAGGATGAACCGGGCGATGTCCTCCTTCTCTTCGGGATTCATCCCCGCCATGGGCTCGTCAAGGAGGAGGACCTCAGGCTCCAGGGCCAACGCCCTCCCCAGCTCGACCCTCTTCTGCATCCCGTAGGGCAATACCCCCACCACCTTCTTTCGGATGGGCGCGATTTCCAGGAAGTCTATTATTTCCTCCGCTGTCTTTCGGTGCTGGATTTCCTCCTTGAGGGCCCAGCCGAAATACAGGGCGCCAGTTACGAAGTTCTGCTTCATGAGCACGTGCCGGGCAGCCATGATATTATCCTGGGTGCTCAACCCGCCGTAGAGTTCTATATTTTGAAAAGTCCTCGCGATTCCGAGTTTGGCAAGCTTATCAGGGCGCATTCGGGTAATTTTCTTCCCATTATAGTGAATGTCGCCTTTCTGGGGTTTATAGAAGCCGTTGATGCAGTTTAAAAGGGCGGTCTTTCCAGCGCCGTTAGGTCCGATAATGGCCAGTATCTCGTTGTCCCTTACATCCAGGCTGACATCGAAAAGGGCGTTGACTCCTCCAAAGCTGAGACCGAGGTTATTGATTCGCAACTTGACTTGATTATCAGTCTCCAACCGTCACATTCTCCTCAACAGGTAACATGTTCATGTATGTATTTCACAGATCTTGGGGATGCCCTAATACTATTGCCAAGATATGTGGGGTAATACTATTCCTCGCGAAGTGTTGCGGGTCTGACTTGGTTATTTGATCTGATCATACGGCTTTTTGTCTTATAGAAATCGGAAATTGTCTTTGGAGATTTATTGCAATGACCTGCACGGACATTGCAAGACATTAAAAGGCCTCATTCGACTATGACACGAAAAGTGCTTGTATTTCAATGATTAAATTAAAATATTTTCGAAAAGACTTGTTTGGTCCTACATATTATGTTAGACATTATATGTCAAGCCATTATTTTGCTTCTTGTCATTTTGTCGGGCATACTAATTCAGGAGCAACCAAAAAAAAGGTCTATATGAACAATTTCAAACCCATAAAACAGTCCAGGGTCTCTGAACAGGTGCTTGACCAGCTAAAGGAGGCAATCCTCCTGGGGAAATTTAAATCCGGAGACAAGCTGCCCTCTGAACGCGAGTTGACCCTGGAGTTTCAGGTGAGCAGGGGTGTGATTCGCGAAGCTATTCGAGCCCTGGAAATAACCGGCTTTATTGTAATCAGGCAGGGACAAAACGGCGGGGCCTTCGTGACCGACCTGTCCTTTGACAACCTGGATAATGCCTTTCTGGACCTTTTTCTTTCAAATAAGCTTTCCATCCCTGAGATCGTGCAAGTTCGACATTACATAGAACCTGAAATAGCGCGGCTTGCAGCCATTCATAGCAATGATATTGATAAAAAGCGTCTGACGGAGGCCCAGGATTTGGAGTTTATTGAATGGAATACCTACATGGAGCGAGTAGCCTATTTTCAAAAAGCTCACCTTGTCCTTGCGGAGATTTGCGGAAATCACTTTTTTGAAGCAATCTCAAAATCAATGCTGAGGCTCACAAGAGAAATTGTTGAAGCCGTGGAACCGGACCACGAACGTCTTCACAAACCGGGGGAGCACGGAGAAATTATTGCAGCAGTGATTGCCGGCGATCCCGATAGGGCTCAAATGCAAATGAAAAGGCACCTGGATAAATTCTGCGCCAATCTTGTTAAAATGGAAGAATTCTACAGGGAAAAATCGACGCGGAAGAAGGGTTGATATATGAGGTGTCGCATGAGGAACCCATTTCCCGGATATCTCTCCGTCACTTTGGCTGTTCTCATACTCATGGGATGCCCGATAAGCCTGACCGCGGCCGAGAACAACTTCCCTTTCCGTCCCGGAGAGAGAATGGTATTTGGAGTCAGGTGGGCTTTCATCCCGGCCGGTGAGGGGGTCCTTGAGGTGATGCCGATGGAGAATTACATGGGCATCCTTTCCTATCACTTCGTGTTTACGGCCAGAACCAATGAGTTTGTGGATCTGATCTATAAGGTCCGCGACAGGGTGGATTCATGGGTGGATTCAGAAATGACCCATTCGATCCACTATGAGAAGCGGCATCGTGGTAGAACAAAAAAAGATGTGACGGTCAGCTTTGACTGGGACGGGCTGAAGGCCCAATACTCCCTATTCGACCAAAAAAGCGAGGCAATATCAATAAAGCCAGGGACATTTGATCCATTGTCGGTTTTTTTTGCCTTCAGGCTATATAATCCGGATACGCTTCAGGAGATAGATATTCCGGTCACAGACGGGAAAAAGTGTGTGCCGGGCAGGGCAAAGGTACTAAAGAGGGAAGATATCGCTGTCGCAGGCATTACCTATGACACCTTCCTGGTGGAACCGGAGCTCGAGCATATCGGAGGCGTGTTCCGAAAGAGTCCGGGCGCCAGACTCCGGATATGGGTCACGGCGGATGACCGCCGTATACCCGTCAGGATAGAGAGCAAGGTGATCGTCGGGAGCTTTGTTGCAGAGCTCACCTCATATGATAGCGGCTCTTGATCCCATTCCTCAATCATACCTTATAATATCCTGTCTATATTTGCGTCCCGGAAATAGCTTGAAAATATATATGCAAGGTACAGTACTATCTGCCTCCAGGTAGACCCCAAGAAATCCCAGTAAAGATCTTGGTCCATAGGACCAGGCTTTGAATCAGCGCCCCATAGGGGCGCCTGTATCGAAAACAACCCTGATCCATAGCGGAGGTCGGGTTCTTTTTTTCAAGCCCTATCTCAAAAAGAGTTCCACCAGACTCTGCCGTTCCCGCAGATGGGAGGGTTCACGCCACAAAACCCCTGGCAGAATATCCCTTTCAGATGA